>CAYZEP010000051.1:0-8717 GCA_964477645.1 uncultured Candidatus Bathyarchaeia archaeon
TGATCTGTGTACGTAAGTTAGGGTCCTTTTTTGTTCTGTACTCTTGTCGCATGTTATGAAAGGTATCGCCTTTAAAATCAAAGTCTACTGCCCAGTAATCTATAAAGGACGAAAAGTTCTTTATGCTGTTTCTGATTTCCTCAGGAATATATTCAGGATTTGCAATTATGAACCTCTTTACATATACCTTGACTTCTCGTCCTTTGACTTCATGGGCTACGTCAAGGTAGTTTAAGTCAAAAAATTTGACGTCATCCAGTCTTGACCTTTCATGGGCTTTCATTTCGAGAACCTCCAGCGGTATCTGTGTTAAGTGGATATCTACTCCATACTCTCTTTCGATGCCATCGATTAGATCGTGAAGTCCCATCTCAAAGTCCCAACCTAAGATGTCTATTCCTTTAGCATTGACGTTTAGGCATTCCCTTGCAGCGTCTCTTATTTCTCGTTCTGTAACAAAACTATCAGCCCCTCCGATATGAACGAGTCTATGACCTTTTTTACCGTGAATGTACGCGAATCCTTGCAGTGGAGATGCTTTGTAAAGCTGGAGAATGAAATCAATGTACCTTTTACCGCCATTTCCATTCTCTATCAGCTTTTGTTTATGATATCTGCCAAGATTCAATATCTGGAATGGATGGCAACCCGGAATTTCTAGAAGACGCTTTCTACCGAGATTGATTGCAAATTTAGAGAGGTCAGCTCCAATCCATCTTCTGCCTAACTTTTCTGCAACAGCAAGAGTAGTGCCTGAACCAGAGAAGAAGTCAGCAATAATATCTCCCTTCTTTGATCCAGATGTAATAACTCTCTCAATTAATCCCTCGGGTTTCTGTGTTGGGAAATTAAGGTATTCTTTTGAACCACTTATCATTGGTTTTGTTTCATCATGGTCCCATACGTCTCTTATGAAAACATCCCGATAATATCTGCCCTCTTCATCTTGAGCGGGACTGAAAAATGGCTTTTCATAATAGACCCTTTCTTTCTGGGGTTCGAAAAAAGAGTTCTCTATGTCTTTGGCGTAGAAAAGCAGGGTTTGATGTTTCCGAGCCCAGGATCTTTGCGATATCCCTTGGATTCTGTAAGCCCAAATAACCTCGTTGATCAAATTATCCTTGCCAAATATTTCATCCATCATAAGCTTCACATAATGAACAACTCTGTAATCCAGATGAACATAAATCGTTCCTGTATTTGCCAACAAGTCTCTCATTAGAACCAGCCGGTCATACATCATTTGCAGATAAGAAGCCAGTCCTTGTCCCCATGTGTCTCTGTACGCTTTCATTTCAATTGCTGATGCCTCTTTCATCATCTCCTCACCTTCGATCTTTATGTTCAAAGTGAAGTCGGCGCCAGTTGCAAATGGAGGGTCTATGTAGATCAAATTGATTTTGCCAGCAAATCCACGCCCGATTAATGAACTCATGATAAATTTGTTATCTCCCCATATTAGCATGTTATGCCATTTACTTTCACCCATCCGAGGCGAAAACATATCCATGGTTTTTGCTCTAGGTTCATTAACAGTCTCCACAACCTGAAAAGGTAACTCTATCCTGTCAACTTCTGTGCGCTTTCCATCCCACTCTAGTTTCGTCTGAATTTTACCCGAGCCAAGCATACTTCTACTTCCTCCTAGTGTTCCGATTTAAAGAGCTAGATTTGCTTTTGTTCTTCTTTAACTCAAGCAACGCAACCTCAAAAGCATGACTCCGAGTTGCATATTCACGAGCTTCCACTCGTTCATCAACCCACCTAGCGAGGTCTGCAGGCAAAGTTAATGTTATCTTAACACGTAAAGTTTTGCTCGAAACCATACGCATCCATAAGCGAATATACCAAATAACCTTATAAGACCTCTGACACACCCAGAAGCTCTGGACTTGCGTATTCATATGTTAGTCAAAGAAACACCATCAGAAAAATCTAAATCAACGCATGTATTAACTAGCAAATAATCTTTTAAGTACCTGACATGAATACAAACTGTGGTTATCATGGCTAAATGCCCGAACTGTAAGAAAGAACTCACCAAACCCAAGAAATCATGGACATACGGACTATTCAAAGTGCAAGCTTATTCATGTGACTGCGGCACGGACTTCAGAGAATACGTAAAAGCTGGAAAACACAGCTTCACACTAAAACTCAAGAAAGGCAAAGGCTACGTTAAAGCTTAACAATCAACAACTGACTATTCTTTTTCTCTGTAGTAACTTCTGTGACACTTATTCTTGTAGAAAGGTTTAAATAAACTGGCTCGTTGAACCATGCTCACTTTTCGTGAGGGGAATTAAAAAGTTTGCAGAGACTAGGCCGAGTTCTCCACATAAGTCCAAGCCGAAACATAATAATAAAAATCGAAAACACTCCAAAAATCGGCGAAACAGTAGTTGACGAAAACCTGAAAACCGTTGGAAAAGTTTTCGACATATTCGGTCCAGTCACATCACCCTACACAGCAGTAAAACCCACAACCCGAGAACTTGAAAAACTAAAAAATAAAATGCTTTATGTAGACCCCTCAAGAGGAGAAAGGAGAAAACCCAGATGAACGATGATGAAGAAGCGCATGAAGAATCCGACCCCGCGTCGCCAACACAACACGCCGAATCAATAAAAATTCAACACTGCCCAGAATGCGGCAGCACAAGAATCATGCGCGATTACGAATCCGCAGAAATCGTCTGCATGGACTGCGGCATTGTAGTAGCCTCCAAAATAGCCGACAGAGGACCAGAATGGAGAGCCTTCGACGACGAACAAAGAACAAAACGAACAAGAGTCGGCGCCCCACTAACCTACACAATCCACGACAAAGGCCTATCAACAATGATCGACTGGCACGACCGAGACATCTACGGAAAAAGCCTATCACCAGGACAAAAAGCACAAGTCTACCGCCTCAGAAAATGGCAACGCAGAATAAGAGTCTCAGACGCAACAGAACGCAACCTCGCCTTTGCACTATCCGAAATCACAAAAATCGCCAACAACCTAAACCTCCCCAAAAACATACTAGAAACAGCCTCAGTCATCTACCGAAAAGCCGTAAAAGAACGCCTAATACGCGGAAGATCAATCCAAGGCGTAACCGCAGCAGCAATCTACCTAGGCTGCAGACAATGCGGATTAGCTAGAACACTAGAAGAAATAGCACAAGCATCAAGCGTACCCAAAAAAGAAGTCGGCCGCAGCTACCGTTTCCTAATCAGAGAACTCGACTACTCCATCCCACCACTCAAACCAAGCCAATACATCACAAAATTCTCAAACCAGCTAACAATGCAAGGAAAAGTAGAAGAAATCGCCCACAAAATTCTGGCAGCAGCAAAAGAACTCAAACTCACTTCAGGACGCGGCCCAACAGGCATAGCGGCCGCAGCAAGCTACATAGCCTCAGTGTTAACTGGCGAAAGAAAAACTCAAAGAGAAATCGCCGAAATAGCACAAGTAACTGAAGTCACCATTCGAAACCGTTACAAAGAGCTCGTTGAACGATTAGCGTTTAACATAACTGTCTAGACACTTCCCTCTTTTTTCTTAACATCAAACCTATTGTCACGTTAGATGGCACTAGGGAATCTCTTCTTCCTCACAGCCAGAACACTCTTCACTTGAAGTTTCCCCTTCCTCGTCTTCTTTCGACAATTCGGATGCAGCCTCACTGAGCTCCTGAAGAAACTCCTGCGGAATCTTATCCTCTAAACTCCTAACCTCTTTCTTCAGTTTGTTAACCTCGTCTTCCAACTCCTTCCTCTTCTCACTTAACTCCACAACTTCTTTAAGCTGCCCTACCTCCTCCAAAAGCATGCTTTTCTCCTTCTCCAATGACTTGATTCTTTCTTCCAGTTTGGTTTTCATCTCAGCCATCTGCATAATCTTCTCACCGCCAATTCCATATCTCACACACTTACAATTAATAATTTACCCCAAACCAATCAGACGTTTGCTGCAAAACACATTTTAGACTCCAACCATATAATCACAAGAGAGAGAGGGGAGCCTATAACTTGGTTAAATGTCCAAAATGCGGGGTCGAAGTAACCACTCCAGTCAAGACCTGGCCCATTCCTTCCAGAAAACCAGCGAAAAAAGGCGAAGAACCAAAACTTATTATGGGAATATTTGAATGTCCAAACTGCAAAGCCAGATTTAGAGCCACAGTACAAATTGAAACCGAAACTGGAGAGACAGCAAACATTAAAAACATGGTTGAAAGAATTAAAGGCATAAAGGGAGAACTCATGCTAACTCTGAAGAATCTTCGCGAAAAAATAAAAACTCTGGAAACCGAACGTTCAAACTTGATGATTGAAATTGAAAACCTGAGGAAAGTTGCGGAATCAAGGGTCATCGCTCTTGAAAGCGAAGTAACCATGCTGCGGGAAGAAGTAAAGTCTCTAAGAGACCTTCTCGGTTATACTGAAGAATTAGAAAAATGAAAATAGCAAAAAACTCATCTGCACCCTACATTAATCATGGCATTTTAGAAATTAGGCTTTTAAATATCGCTTGTAGTATTCTTGGGCTATGGCTACAGCTTTTTCTGGGTCTTTCAAAATCAGTTGCTTTGTGCCTGAAATCTTTTCTCTTTGACCGAAGAACTCTGCGACTTTTTTTACATCTCCTTCGTAAATTGCCAAACCTCCAGCGATTCTATACCATGCACTAGCTCTCACGAAATCTTTTTCCTTCTCAGATTTTTTGGCGTTTTCGACAGCTGCCTTCAGCGAAGTTTCGATTTTTCTAGGGTCAAGGAACATTGTGTTAATCAATGCTTCGTATGTTTCTTTGTCGTCACCACAAAGCTGTTCAAGTTCGCTTATCGCTTTCGCGGCTTCCGTATCCGCTTTCGTTTCTTTTTTCTTTCTAAATCTATCCAGCAAACCCAACATTAAGCCTCCTTGGTTTTCAGCAAGTTTCAGATTTGACAGACTAAATATGCAATAGTTAATTTTAAAGGTTTGTCTATCTATTATAGGTGTTATGCCATACAAATTCACGTTTGACCTTTCGAGGATTCCGCGTTTCTTCTTCACTGAAGTTGCTAGGGTTGGCTATCAAAGAGGTATGCATAGGAAAGTTGGCAGAACAACGCAAGAATTGATAAAGAAATTTAAGGTTCAAGAGGCAACGGGTCTCAACCTATCTGATGCAGTGCTTCTTCTCCAAGACCTTATAGACATGCAAGCTAGAAATCTTTTAGAAAGAGAGAAATTCGTGCAAACAAAAAAAAGAGCACTTTTCCTGCCGCATTGTTCTAGGAAATATATGGATAATCGCTGTAAAGCAGCTTTTGACCCAGATATCCCCTCTTATATCTGTGCACATTGCTCCCCAGAATGTCTAATCAATAGGGCTGTTTCCCTTGCCGAGAAAAAGGGTTATGACGCTTATATCTTGCCTGGGAGCTCTTGTGTCTCAAAAATTTTGAATGCTAAGAACTATGAAGGTGTTGTTGGAGTTGCCTGTGGTGAAGAGATGAGGATAAGCGGGGAAATTTTGAACGGTATGAACGTAACTGGTCAGGCAGTTCCATTAATAAAAAACGGTTGTGCAAACACGGTTTTCAGTATCGAAAGTTTATTTAAAATCCTTTAACAAGAAAAGAATCGAGAGAATATGTCGCTGTTTTTTCCGTAGAGAAGGATTACTTTACAAGTTCTCTTTTCTTCCAGCGCAAGTTCCTGCTTCGACATTTTCTACATTTAGCAGCAGTTGCAGCATTTCTGGCACCGCATTCCCGGCAGATTTTCATGTAAAGTCTATGCTTCTGAGCAATGGCTTTCTTAACTGGGTCCATAATTGGCATTTACTTAACCTTCTCTTTTGTGGCTAGAACTCAAATAATCCACTGTCAAATATACTTTTTGCAAGTTATAGAAAATAACCGTCCTTCAGGCTTCAACATAATTTGTTTAAAAGGAGGCAACATTCATTGTTTTTCTAAATTTTAACGAGTTTTGTCGACAATTCTGCTACTTCGCTTGGTTTTTCAGCTACTTTCACACCAGCGTTTTTGAAAGCTTCTATCTTGCTTTCAGCCGTTCCTGTCTTGCCCATTATTATCGCCCCAGCATGTCCCATGCGCTTTCCTGATGGAGCGGAGCGTCCTGCTATGAATGCTATAACTGGTTTTGGATAATTTTCTTTTGCGATGTATTCTGCTGTTAATTCTTCGAGGTTGCCACCGATTTCCCCTACTAAAACAATGGCTTTCGTCTGGGGGTCTTTTTCAAACATTTTTAGTGCGTCTATGAAGTTTAAACCTGTTATTGGGTCCCCTCCCAAGCCGAGACATGTTGATTGTCCCAAGTTTTTTCTGGTTAACCCTGCTGCTATTTCATACGTGAGTGTTCCGCTTCTGGAAACCATACCTATGCTACCAGGTTTAAAGATGTGAGCTGGCATTATTCCAAGTTTACTTTCTCTAGGAGTTATTATACCAGGGGTGTTTGGTCCAATTATTGTTGCATTGGCTTGTTTTGCGCTTTTCATTAGGCTGACTGCATCTTTTATTGGGATGTGCTCCGTTATTATTATGATGGTTTCTATTCCGTTTTCAAGGGCTTCTAGAGCTGCATCCGTGGCGAATGGTGCGGGAACAAAAAGTATTGAAGCGTTTGCTGGATGCTTCTTTTGGGCTTCCTCAACCGTGTCATAGACTGGGACTCCGTGAATTTGTGTTCCGCCTTTCCCAGGGGATGTTCCTGCAACGATTTTTGTTCCATATTCTAGCATAAGCTTTGTGTGGAAACTTCCTTGGGTTCCAGTTATGCCTTGAACAATTGCGTGCGTATTCTTGTCAATTATTATTCCCAAATTTATTTGCCTCCATGCTTAGAGATTTCAACGACTCGCTGTGCAGCTTCTTCCATGTTTTCTAGCACGTGGATTCCAGCTTCTATCAGTATTCTTTTTCCCTCTTCTTCGTTTGTGCCCACAAGTCTAATAACCATAGGTTTTGTTACTCCAACCTTTTCTTTTGCTTCCAGGATTCCACGTGCAACATCGTCGCAGCGGGTGATTCCGCCTAAAATGTTTATGAAGAGTGCCTTCACGTTCGGGTCTGAAAGCACTATTTTGAGGGCTGTGGCTATCTTTTCTGATGGTGCTCCGCCACCGACATCTAAGAAGTTTGCTGGTTTTCCGCCGTAATATTGGATTGTGTCCAGTGTTGCCATCACGAGGCCTGCTCCGTTGCCTATGACGCCTATGTTTCCATCCAGTTTGACGTAAGCTAGATCGTTTTTTACAGCTTCTAATTCTTGTGGGGTGAGTTCACCTTCTACGAGTCTTTCTTTGTACTCTAGGTGACGGAACAGAGCGTTATCGTCTATTATTATGCGAGCATCCGCTGCAACGAATTTTCCATCAACAGTCTCCACTAACGGATTCATCTCAATCAACTCCGCATCATAATCCATACCCGCCCAGTATAACCGCTCAAGGATTCTTCCAAGCTCAGAAATCTTGCTGCCAACATAACCCATCTTTCTTGCAATTTGTCGGGCGTGGAAGGAGCGAAGACCTTGTT
Organism: uncultured Candidatus Bathyarchaeia archaeon; assembly: GCA_964477645.1. Lineage (GTDB taxonomy): Archaea > Thermoproteota > Bathyarchaeia > Bathyarchaeales > Bathycorpusculaceae > CAYZEP01. The sequence continues at coordinate 7,550 of CAYZEP010000051.1, forward strand.
GAGGATTTATGAGAAATTTTATGACTTTTTCCGGGGTTTTCGCAGCTACTTCTTCTATTTCCATTCCGCCAACTGCAGAAGCGATTGCAACATAACTTTGATTCAATCTGTCTGTTGTTATGCCAAAATAGAGCTCCCGTTTTATTCGTATTTTCTCTTCTATCCATACACTCTTGACAGGTATGCCTTTTATCTGCATGTTTAACAATTTCTCTGCATTTTTCTCGACTTCTTCAATAGAGTTGGCAAAAAGTATTCCGCCTGCTTTTCCTCTTCCAGCGACCAGCACTTGCGCTTTAACTGCTAACGGCGGTTTTAGCTTAGCTGCAGTTTCTTTGGCTTGACTTGTGTTTGTTGCTAGTCCACCTTGAGGTGTTGGAATTCCATATTTTGTGAGTATGTTTTTTGCTTCATATTCAAAGAGTTTCATCGCACTTTTCTCCTTACTTTATAGTTTCTATAGTGACGTAGGATTTTGTGTCTTGTATGCCATCAATAGAAGATAACTTTTTTAGAGCTTCGTCAAGTTTCTCTCTTTCAACTATTAGGAGGGCGTCAACATCGCCTGCCACTCTGAAGGCTCTTTGAACTGTTAGTTCTCTGATTTTTTCATAAGCGTACATCCTTTTGAGTGGTGAAACTTTGATGAATATGAAGGCGGGTGTTGAGAATATTCCAAGCGTAGTTAGTCCTTTCTCGGTTACGTCTATGAAACCTCTGCCAGTGCGTATGTAATTCAAGTCTCTGAGTTTTCGCAAGTGAACGTTTAATGCTTGTCTGCTTATGCCCAATTGTTTTGCTAGTTCGTCTTGTTTCACATGTAGGGTGTAGGTGTTTGCGGATTTACCTTTTTCATAAAGCATTCGTAGTAGTTGCATTGAACGTCTTGTAAGTGCTTCCAAAGTGTTTTTCTCTCTATAGTGTTTTGTTAAGTTTAAGTTTTACAATAGTATGGCTTATTTAAAAGTTTAGTAAATGCGAAACATGAAAGATACGTGATTTTTGTTCCTGATTTTTTATTAAATATAGTCCAAAACCGTAATGTATTTATTTATCGATAAAAATGGTTATGAAGCCATAGAAAAAGTGAAAACTAGGAGTGAGGCGGTACAGAATGTCAGAAAGCAACGCAGTGTTGATCGGAACTAAGCCAGTAATGAACTACGTA
>CAYZEP010000052.1:0-8493 GCA_964477645.1 uncultured Candidatus Bathyarchaeia archaeon
ATAAGAGGGGTTATATTGTTTTTACTCGTAGGAATCATTGTGATGTTTTAGCTGTTAAGCCTGACATGTCTTTGGCTTATTTGGTTGAGTGTAAGGATTATGTTTTGTCTCGTAAGCAGCAGGTTTTGGCTGTGCGGGAGCTTAACCGTAATTACACGCATGCACTGGAGCTTTTGATACAGAAGCATTTGTGTCCAGAAAAGATTTTGAAGGTTTTAGTTGCTGAAGGGTTTGCTTATCAAGCCAAGGGAATATTGCAGTATACATCTGAAACGTTTATTCATCATGTTTCTCGTTAAAAAATTTTCTTTTGGTAAACTATGTCTATGGAGTCTGGCGGTTCGAAACCGAGCTTTTCTAACGCTGCGATTGTTGGTTTTTGGTTGCAGGCGAACGCGTAAATCTTTTTGATTCCTAGAGTGTGGCAGTGGTTTTTGAGGAGTTTTATCATGTCGATTGTTGTGTTGTAGTCTCCGTCTATGTAGCATGTTTGTATGGTGTTTTCGTGCCATAGTTGGGCGGTTGTGTCGTCAATCAATGTGAGGCCGTCTATTTTGGCTTTTGCGTTTGTGTGTAAGATTGCTTGGTGTTGTTTTATGAAGCGTTTGAGGTCTTGTTTTTCGAGTGAGAACCATTGGAATAGGATGGTGTATAAGCCTGCTGCTTTGTGGTAGGTTTCTGAAGTTTGTAGATAATTCCATGCTTCGTTTGTTTGGTTTTCTTTTGCCCATTTTGAGTTTTTGCTGTTTTCTTTTGTTATGTTTTTTGTTTTCATTTCGACAAATTCTGCGGTTGGTTTGAATCCGAGTTTTTGGATTACTGCTTGGGCGGGTATGTTGTCTGATTCTGTTGAGAGTCTGGCTGTTTTTGCGCCTTTTTGTTTTGCGTATTTTAGGCATTTTTTGGTTATGGCTGTGGCGACTCCCATTCGTCTGTAGTTTGGGTCTGTTCTTGCTCCGCGTAGCCATACTTCGTGTGGTTTGTCTATGCTTATGTGTGTGATTCCAACTGGTACTCCGTTTATGGTGGCGACGAATGCTCTGCCGTTTTTGTCTTTGAGCCATTTGTCCCAGACTTCTGGTATGTAGTCGCCCCAGCTCCACGTTTTCTTGCAGAACTTGAATACTGCCTTGCGGTCGGAACTGTGGGCTTTTCGCACGTAGATTTTTGGCTTCATGTTTTTGTTTTTCATTGTTACTGTTAGAAATTGTATAAAGTGTTAATGAATTTTCTGATTGGTTAAATAATGGTTTGAGTATGTTTGTCTAATGTTTTCTAGTCTCATATATGGGGGTTAAAACATTTCTTTTATGAGGCATAGGTTTGGGGCTAGATTTTAGTGGTAGTTTTCGGTTCTGTAAAGTCTTCGCCGGATAAGTTTTGCTGTAAAAAATCGTCGGATAGCTATGTTTTTAGAATTAATTTGCGCTCAGTAAATTCCCATTTTTTGAATAAGCGTAATGCATCCATACCGAGTAAACTGCACGCATGTAGAATACGTTGCTGAGTCATCAATTGGGGATTGGTAGGAGGCATACAGTGAATATTTGCCATATGAAATACCCCAAGATCTCGCTTTTGATTCAACCAGCCGTATCTTACTTCAATTATAAGCTGAACATCTGGCAACAGAAATGGGAAAAGCGTTCCACTTGCAGTAAGAGATGGTATAGGTGATAATTGTAAAATTCCACAGTTAATGGAGAGTCTTGTCACATCATCACTTAGTAAAGTCGTGTTTGTGCTTCCCGTATCAACAATTAAATGGATGGGTTTGGGTCTAGTGAATTGAGAACACATAATGTATGCGAAAATGTGACCATGACGGTTTGGGTCCAGATTGGCAACTATTTGCAGAAATTAAACACCTTAGAAAAGTAGATTAGCAGGGCATTCTCCAATATATTCAATAGCGAAATCTTCCATCTGTCTTCCAGAACGTTTTATTGTCGCTATTATTCCATTAATGGTATCATTAGCATATTTGACCTCTTTGTTTTCTACAGCGATGTATTTGTTTGCATATTTGGTTCGCAGTTTTTCCTTGTTAGTAAGAATCCATAGGAAATCTTCTTGTAACCTACGGTATCTCATCTGAAGGTCTTTATCGAGGATATCGTCTGTTTTCTTTTTTATTTCTACAAGTGTCATGTTTTACTCACCTAGATTATTCTCTTTGCCCTATTTTATCCTTCTGTTCGCTGAATGATAATTCTTAGAATAGGAAATGGGTATTTATGACTTATTCTATGTTCGCTCTAAACAGACACAATAAGAAGGCGGTGGAATCATAAGACATGACAACACCAATAACAAAAGAATAAAGTGAAATTTTTTTAAAACTTTCCGTTATATCGTTCTCTATTAACATGCTATAACCGAAAGTTACAAGGATAATAATCAACCTAAGACTTTAGAGAAGCCGGTTTTTCATGTAGAAAATGGTTAGAGCTCCAACAAGCAATATGGAAAGTCCAACGTATGAAAATGTGGGCGGTATTAAGGAGTTTATTATTGTTTCTCGTTGGATTTCTTTCCAGTTTCTTGTGACTGATAAAGTAACGTTTTTAGTGTTCTGTAATTCGGTGTTTTCGAATTTGAGGCTGTATAGTCCTTCTGATGGCAAGGTATAATTCATGCAGAGAGAAGAGATGTTAGGATAAGTTTCCATTGTTGTCCATTCATCGGCGAATTTGATTATTGGAACTGGCACGGGGCGTATGAGGTAGCGTTCTCCACGACGGTTAATATAGTAATCGAACTCTTGGTAGCTAGTCCCTAAAGCTAGTCTTTGTTTGTGGACAATTTCGAAATTTACGTTATCGTATTCTGATGTGAAATGAATGTCAAGGATTTGGTCTTCTACGAGTAGGGATGGGTTTTCTATGTCTGCGTATGTGGTGCTGTTAGGTGGCACGGTTAGGGAGTAATTGGTGTAACATGCGTTTGAATGGGTGATTTCATGAATGTGTGTTGCATTTGCAAAAATGGGTAGGGAGCAGAATAGTATGGAGAAGCCGAGGAGGACTAGGAAAAGGCATGCAAGGATTAGCCTTTTCACTGCGCTGCACCTATATATGATAATAGGTAGTAAAACATATAAGCATTTTTAGCTGTGCTTTTCTAGATTTCACAGTCATGAATAAGGAAAAAGCCTAATGAACTTTCTGATGAACGAAGAAACATCTCCCGAAAATTCAATTTTTGTTCGTTATACTCAAGAACTCCTTAAGTCTGTGTCCATTCTAGCGTTAGACTCCATCCAGTCAATGCACTTCCATTGTAATAGATGTTTGAATCCACATTTGTCCATGATTCACCGTCTATTGTGCCTAAAGTAATGTATGTATCTATGGCTACAACATTGGGACTTTGATAGGCAACTACATGGATTTTAGAATTGTATGCCGTATTCGTTCCGACATTGCAGATGTATCCATAAACATGAAGATAAGGTGTTTGAAGCGAAGGTCTGTTGTCATCTGCTGTCAAGTCAACTTCTTTAAGTTTTGGTGCTTTAAGAGTGTTGATTTGGCTTTGAAGGTTTGCAATCTGATAGTTCAATGAAGAGATTTGCCAATTTAGCGTGTAGATTAATGTCAGATTTCCATGTAGCCATACTCCTAGCTTGCTTCTATCAGCGAGTATTGTTTGAATTGCTGATTTATTCAGGTCTAGCCATGTTTGAAGTTGATTCTTCTGGTTCGTAAGTGTCTGAATCTCAGAATCTTTAGATTGTATGGTGCTGTCTTTGGACTTTATGGTGTTATCTTTGTTGTTTATTATTGATGTGTAATTCGCAACTGCTTCAACTAGACCAACCGCTAGAATTACGCATATTATTCCTAACGTAATGGCTACGTTTCTAACTATAACCTTCTTTTCACTCATTTTTAAATCCCTAGTTGTCTTCTGGTTGCCACACAAATTTAAGATTTCTGTTAAATGCATCGAACTATGGAAAAGTCCATACTTGAAAGGGTTCACAGTGTCCCGTTAAGGCGGAGGAGAAATTGTAATTTTGCCCAAAAGTAACAACACAATCCAAAGGGCAATCCATATCAGAAACAGAATAAATTGTGGGAAAATCTTACCTATAGACATTTTTGCATGTTCCCATAGTCTAAGTCTGTAAGGATATTTAACTTTGAAGCCTAATATTTGCTCATGTTCTTTCAAGTGTTCAATTGAAAATTTGGAAAGGTCAATCAAACCTTCATTAGCCTTGCTAATTTCTTTATTTTCGAGACTTGCGATAACATTGTCGATTTTGTTGTCAAGTTCTTGTATGTCTTCACGATTTAGAACTTTGTATGCTTCATGGACATATTGAGAGACAGTCAATAATTGTTTCATTGATAAACTTGAACCCAATATCTTGTTGTAATCTCTCAAAGCCTTTTCTAAATCTTCATAAGCTCGAGATTTTCTAAAACATCGTAGATGGTATAGTGTCCAGTCTCGATGATTCATTAGGAATCTTGCAAAGATGATGAATAAAACAAGTAGGAAATAGTTGATTAAAAACCAAGAAACTAGGTAGGATGAAGCGGAAACGGTGTCTGTAACTGATTCATAGAGCATCAAGGAAACTAGGGCTAGGACAATGAAGAACAAGCACACACTCAGATTTTTGAGAACTTCAGCAACAAAAAGTCTACTTTCTCTTTTGGCGCTTCTAAGTTTCTCTTCTAGGATGTGAATTCTCTTAGGTTCTGGAATTTTGTTTAAAAAAGATATGAGATATATGCCAAATAGCAACAGAAAAAACATGGGAAAGAAGAAAGTAGTTAGGTTTAGAAAGTGATTCTGAATCACATAATCTAAGCTGCTTTCAGATTCAAGTCTTGTGAGTAGGATAACCCCTAGGGAAAACGAGGCAGAAAGCAAAAAAGACAAAACAATTCGAACAAAGATGTTTACTATGAACGTTCTTAGTTTACCTACCATTACCTCATATCCTTCTTCATTGTATGAGAAACATAATTCAAAATTAAAAGTTTCGATTTCCAACGTACAACAGTCGGAAGTCGTTAAATGTAAGAAATGCGCAAAAGTTATAGGAAAACCAGCAATTCATATATTGGGACAAACTGTAGTATCAGTGATTATAATGACTATCTTCTTGGAAGGCTTCTTCAAAGATTTCTGTTCTTATTTAGAAGGAAAACTTAGCTGGACAGAAACAAAAGATAAAGAATGGACAAAATGTGTTCTGAATTTCTTCAAAGAAAAGAACAAAGCTGAAACAATCCCTTTTATTGAAAGGACTAATCATATGGATGTAGACTATATTTGGCGCTACAGTCCAAATAACTATTCTTTTTCTGACATAGAGCTAGCCGTAGAACATGAAGGACAAGAGAAGGACATTAATGTTTTGTTAACTGAAGAAATTCAGCATTTAATTGATTTAAAAGCTAATCACAAGGTTGGGATATTTTATATCTCATTAGGTGATGAAAAAGAGTTTATCGAGAAAATCAAGCGAATGATAGCGTACCAGTTACCTACCAATCAAACTACAAATGAAAGATACTTGATAATTTTGGGATACACAGTAAGAAAAGCGGGAAAAAAGTCCATACTCTTTAAAGGATTCTTTTTTGATGGCAAGGGCGAGATAGAAAAACATATAGAACAGACAATTCTTCAACAAAGTTCTTCAGCTACACATCCTTAAAGAAATGCTTAGAACCGTACATATACTTAAATTTGGGGTGGGGTGTTCTGTATCTTTTTCGGGGAATTTTTCGGTATAGGGAGGTCGATTGACCTCTTAAACCATTTTAAATACTAAAAAATGCGCAAAAACTTATAGCTGAACCTAAAGAACTAATTGGAATATTGAAGGCTGTGATTTAATTTGTGGCTTGATTTCCTTTCCGACCCAATGTTTTTTATTGCTATTTTGGTTTTTATCTCCGTAATGGCTTTTTTCTATTGGCTTGAGAAGAGAGAAAAGGAAAGGAAACTTGAAGAGCGGTTGAAGCGGTTAGAAGAACAACAAAAAGAAAAGGAAAATCAGTGAAAGGTGACAGGATTTGGATATAGAAACAAGAGGTTTAATTTCTGCAACAATCAATTATGTTTTTGAGAAACAAAGCGTTTTAGAAACTGTGGAATGGATTCTCGGAGCAGATGATCAAATAATTTCGAAAGAAGACTTAGCTTTAGGTTATTTTATAGGTTCATTAATGAACATTGCTGATAAAATTGCTAGCCGCAGGAAACTAGAAGAAAAATCGACTAAGCTGTATAAGAAAAAACTAGAAAAAATTTTCGGTAAAGAAAAAACTGAGACAGAAGTGAAAAAACCATATAGAGCAAAACGTGGAAGACGTATAGAAGCGGAACTAACTGAAGAAGAAACTGAAGATATTAAAAACATGTTGATACCCATGATTGTTCAGTTCAGAGAGAAAATACGCAAGGAAATAGCTCTTAGACGTGTTTAAAACACGCCGTGTGGTTACAGTGCTTAGACTGAAAGTGGAAATGGAATAAGAATAAAATGGTGAACAGTAGCAAATCATCAGATGTTATGAGAAAAAGGAAAAGGGAATCTGTCAAGTTCGAGGATTATGCCTACTCGTTCATTAGAAGAAATTTCCCAGCTAGTTTAGGATGGGTGATTGATCAAGAGCGTACATTGAAGGACGGTTCACGTGTTGATTATTGTTTGTATAGATTAAAATATGGTAAGAATGAAAGAGCAGTTGTGGAAATCAAGAACGTTAGGAATCTGACAATTTATCATATTAATCAACTAGATCATTATGCTAGAACATACCATGCTAGTTACCGTATAGTATGCATTCCTTCCAAGACGTATGTGGATGATTCTGTAAAAGAGCACGCTGATAGTCTCGACATTGAAATTGTTCGACTTCGGTATCTATAAACCTGTATTTACTAATTAACAACTATTCCAGAACTACCACTACGTAAATTGTGTTGTTTCGTATCTTTTTCAGGGAAATCCATGCCCTTGTTTCTTCGTCTTGTTTGGTGTGTGAAAAACCTAGAGGATAGGGTCCGTATTGGCTGTTTTCACACTCAAACAAACATGAAAAGACACTTCCAAACCAGACTTCTAACAGGCAGTTCAATCTATATATAAGGGAGGGGGGTCTAGAGCTCTCTCACACAAAACAGGCACCACCATCCAAAAAACAAGCCAACCTACTTCCAAAAACACAAACAAACCCCACACACCCATAATACTGAACAGAATAATAAGTCATAAATCGTAATATAGGTTAAATCTTTTAAACCCATCAATACATAATCAGAAACAGAAGGTAGAAAAACAATGGTAAAGAGCGGAGAAGAGGAGAAGATTAAAAACATCCTAACAAACCCCAAATACGCACCCATCAAAACCATGCTCGAAAAAGACCACGCCATAGACTGCATATTCCTACTATACATGAACCGAGGCAAATGGAAAGAAGCCAAAGACTTCATGCACCAAAACGGCTTAACCCTCAGCGACGGCACATTCAGAGCCAGAATGATCGAAATCGAAGAACTAGGCCTAGCAAAAAGCGAACGCATCGACCCACTAAAAAAATACTACATCAAAACAACACTCGGCGAAAAAATAGCCAAACTCCTACTAGAATTTTTCGACAAACTCAACCCCTAAACACAACACCAACAACTGTTTAACAACTCCACTTTTAACGACACTTTAAACAACAAGCTAACAACCCACCTTGGATTCTCTGTAGTTATGTTTTACAAATGATTAATATGGTGTATTAAGTCGTAAGATTTAAATCTATAGCTTCCACTAAAATACACAATGAACCCCAAAAGGAGGGATAAAAAGAAAAATGAAAATATTGAAGAGTAGGAAAGCCCTAAGCCCCGTAGTTGCATCAATCATACTCATCGCCGTAACAGTCGCAGTCAGCATAGCCGTAGCAGCATGGATGGGAGCCCTAACATTCACATTCATGGGAACAGAGCAGCTCACAATCTCAAAAATAACTTGGACTTGGAGTGACACACCAGCCTCAAGAACATTCACGATCAACGTAAACAACACTGGAACTAAAGACCTGACAATAAATCAGATATTAGTAAACTATGGATCTTCTGGAGTAGGTCAGCCGGGAGGTTTGCCGCTTATTCTGAAAGCAACGCAAAGCGCTTCGCTAACTGTAACATATGCATATACAAACGGAACTAACTATGATATCTCAGTATCAACGTCAAGCGGTTATAAGTTCACCAACACCTTCAGTGGCGGCCAGAACTCAGGATAACCTTCCATCTTTGTTGCGATTTGGGGGTAGGGTGAAGAACACTCCACAATTCCCTCTCTTGTTTCCTCTTTGGAGGTACAAAACAAAATGGTCGTAGAAATAAAAGAATACGCTTCGGCAGAAGAAATAGCTGAAACCCTAGAAAAGGAAATATCTGAAACGAAAAGCACATTAGGCGAGTATCTGCGCCGGTTGGACGATATTCGAGCATTAGCTG
>CAYZEP010000053.1:0-8312 GCA_964477645.1 uncultured Candidatus Bathyarchaeia archaeon
AGATTTTAAGTGTTTCTTAATTTGACATCTGAATTCTTAATACAAAATTTAACTATTAAAGTATTTTATGAATTCAAAATTTAGATTAAACGTAAATTTCCATATCAACCATCAAATTTCCTTTTCGAGAACAGGCAACAAAGAAAATCTCGCTGAGGGCGAAGTGTTACTGAACTCGCTTTCTTCTAGTTGCATAAACGAGCACTATTAAGGCTATTACAAGTATTATGGTGACTGTTCCCAGCATCATGAACTGCGTTGTTAGGTTGCCGAGTTTATTGGATAAGTCTTCTATTTTGGATGCCAAGTTGTCGATCGTTTGGTTCAAATTGTTAGTATAATCTGTTAGGTTGTTGACTGTTTGGTTCAGCTCTCCCAATTGCTGGTATATCGGGTCTTCTGTTATCGGTTTTTCAACTACAAGAGTTGCGACGGCTTCTGTTGACCATTCATAGTCATTATCTTGCACGCTAAAATAAATTGTGTGAACTCCAATTGAAAGATCTGAAATGGAAATTGCCGGCTGATTTCCTATAACCCCATCTAACGAAGACCTCCATTGGTAGGCTATAATCGTGCCATCCACATCTGTTCCGCCACCAATCAATATTATTTCTTGTCCTTCAACCGCTGGATTGGGAACTATGGTGTTTATGTAGGCTTTCGGTGGAGTGTTTGGCGTAGCTAATTTGAACTCTGCAGCTTTTACATCAGTTGTGTATACTGCAACGAATATTGTGGAAATCAAAAGCAAAATAGCGCCTAAAATTTTCAATTTTCCCATTTTTTTGTTCTCCTTTTACGGCTAAGTTTTCATGACTGATTTTATAAAGCTTGGCATGCACCATCATTTAATTATAAACAACGATTTTGCGGAAAAAAATTTTCACTTTCGTTTGAATTTTGATTAACCTTCACTATACCTTAGCTGCGAATTTCTTTACGAAATTCCATATTTTATCCCCGACAAAATGAATGTTTCTGATAACAGTTCCCTGCGTAATTTTCTTTGCCTCATTCTTATCATAGAGGATTTCACCAACTGCTAATGGTTTGCCGTGTTTCTCATCCACAACAAAAACATAATCGCCCTTTCTGAATTCTCCTTCAAAACGGACAATTCCAGGCGCCATGACATCTGCACCATTACACACGTATGGAACAGCGCCCATGTCAACAACAACTTTAGGTGCCAAAGCGAAGAACTCTTTGAAAATTAACGTTGGAAAAACATTTTCTGCGGCTTTAACTAGTAGTGGTTTGCCATTTATGAGAAGGATATTGGCAAATTCTGTTTCAACAAGTTCAACACTGGCTTCAGCTTGGAAAATTCGGTTTAAATCAACTTTGAGTTTTTCAGAGGCTTTATCCAAGAGGGATTTTGCTTCTTTGGTTTTTAAGAAATACCTCTTATATTTTTCTGACATTGCACTTCTCTCTTAGATAGGTTTAAATGTTATAAGCTTGAGTATAAAAGACATAAAGCTGTAATTCGAGGGTGCCGAAATGAGCGAAATGACGACTGAAATTCTTGAGCAGAACCTTGGAAAAATTGTGCTCGTGCGATTAAAAGGTGGAAAAAGTTTACGTGGAAGACTGAAAGGATTTGATCAGCACTTAAACCTTGTTTTGGAGGAAACAGAAGACACTACGAATGCTGAAAACATGAAGAAGCTAGGGTTGATAATTGTTCGCGGAGACAATGTTGTTCTGATTTCGCCACCTCCAAGGTGAGAATCTTTTGGGAAAGGGAACGCCATCCTTTGGTAAACGCGCGGGTAAGACGATTCATATACGTTGTAGACGTTGCGGGAGAAGAGCGTATAGTGTGGCGAAGAAGCGGTGTGCGGCTTGCGGTTATGGAGAAACGACGGTTATCAGGAAATATTCTTGGCGAACCAAAAACCTTCAAGGACAAAGAATACGCTAAAATATTGTCTGTTTTTTAAAACATTGACAGTGTGCATTATCCTAACGAAACTTCTATTCTGATGGCTTGAAAAGTATCTCTTAAGGCTATTCGAGTACATGCGCAAGCTTTTGGGCGTGTGTACTAGCTTATATGGGCTTTGTATTTTCTTTTTTCTTTGACCACAAGATTACTATGGGAAATACTACCCATAACCAAAGGTTGAAGATCACCCATATCATATTAAAAGGAAACGTCAACATTTGAAAACCCATCAGGACGACCATAAAACCAGCTGATACGTCAGCGATTATAAGCGCTAGTTTCTCCGCTCTCATTTTTTGTGTCTTCTCCTTTCTCCCCGCAAATGTTAACTGAAATTGTGCATATGCATTCAGAAGTTATGTGCTGCTGTAATAGCCCTTGTCGATTTTAACGTAAATTAATGGTCCCTTGCTTCGGGCTAGTTCTCGCGCTTTTCTCAAAGCGTTGTTAACAACAGTCACTGCCTGTTCTTCTTCACTATAATACTCTTTACTTTTTTCGCCTAGCTCCATCTTAAGAAGGTTCTCTGCAAGGATTGATGTGCCGCAGATTTCTCCATTCTTTATAAGCGTTGATGTTAATACCTCTGTCATTTCTTGGCGGTTTGCAAGTCTTCTCCATAACGGCTCCGCATTGTTAAGAATTTTAGTAACCCTGTTCCACCTATTAGAATTCTCGTTGCCTATGAGCAGTTTCACTCGTTCCTTCCATTTCTTGAACCATATTCCAGTCCAAACGTCCAAAAACTCTTCCAACTCGGTTGGATTTTCAGTGGACAACTTTTCCAACATGTCAACAAGTTCGCATTCATTTGCTTCCTTTCCAACAAGGTTCCAATGGACTTTAAGATAATTTGTCAAATCGTCACATGCTATCTGGAGCACTTTTCGGTCTGAACCAAAAACGTCCAGCATCGGATTTCTGTCTTTAAGCTTCTCTGACAACAGCGTCTCTATGAAATTCATTAGGTATTCCCGCTTTCGAGCCTTCTCCACTTTAAACTAGAGGCTGAGCTTTTAATTAAGCTTTATTTATGGATGCTTCTATAACTTTCTTCAATAATTTTTAGCTATATTTCAGTTTCAGAAATATTTTACAGCTCATTTTACAAGTTATTCAATAAAATCTGGGAGCTGATTGACGTTTTCCAGAATTAAATCTGGTTTCTCCCTCTCTAATTCTTTCCGAGAGAAGATTCCAGACAAGACCGCAACTGTTCTGGCTCCGGCAGCTTTTCCCGCTCTTATATCTGCAACAGAATCACCAACAACTACACACTCGCATGTCTTAACGTTAAGCTGCTTTGCACACTTTATTAGCGCCTCTGGAGAAGGCTTCGGATTACGCGTGCCCAACGCAGTTATTACATATTGAAAATATTTTGCTAAACCGAATTTCTCCAATTCTTCAATAATTTCTTTCTTAGGAACATAACGCATGGTTATTACTGTCAGCTTCGCCTTTTCTGAAAGTTTTTTGATTGTTTCTGAGATGTTTGGTATTGGCTTCGTTTTTGTAGCTGTTGCTTGATAGTAGGCGTTTAGATAAGCCTCCAAAAATTTCTGCACATCAACATCTTTCACTATGTCGTTTATTGGGAGGTTCTGTTCGAGTCTTTTGGGGATTTCTGTGGCTATTTTGGTGTCAACCATTTTTTGTCCTACTGCTGCAAAGGCAGTTTTCACCGCTTCTAAGTATGCTTCTCTTGAGTCTACTATTGTGCCATCTAAGTCTAAGAGTATACCTTTAACTTTCAACTTTGTGCTTTCCATAATCATCCTCTCAATGTGATTACTATTACTGCTGTTTGCTTCAATAATTTTCTCAGCTTTGAGGTAAAGATAGCCTCACAAACTCTCTTTTTTCTTTTTCCTAATTCACACTCAAACGTTCATAAGTCCTTAGAATGTTAGTGAGATACATGTTTATGTTTCTAGTTACACACGGCTATTTTTGCTCAGCTTATTGAGGAGTTCTGCAAACGCGACGCCGCACTTGCAAGTAGCGAAATAAAAAAAGCAGGAGTTAGACGAACAGCTTTAACTGCTTCTGAAAAAACCTAGAGGGGGCTATCAGTATTGGTTGCGCGGCAAGCTAAAATTGACCAGCCAAGTACAGCGCTGGCACAAAACTGGTTTATAAACCCTGATGGAAGAAACTTCTAAGTCAATGAAAGAAGCTATGTTTCCAATGTTGTTTTCTGTCCCAATAATACAGCCAAGCACCTACTACAATCGCAACAAAACCTATTATGAAACCTATTATGGCGATTGCAGTTAAGAATGAATCTTTACGCTGTCCGTAAGCACAAGCAGAGACGACGGCACTTATGATAATTGCGCCACCTAAGATGAGGGCAATCGGAGCGTTTCGTGGATTTACTTCAGCCATCTACTTTATTCTTCCTCTTTCTTCGACAAATTAATGATTACTTGCTCAATCTTCTCAGCGTTTATCTCGACTGATTTGTTGTTGATTTGAAGTTCGTTGTCTTTTCTCCCTTTGAGTTCATCATAAAGCTTTTTTGCGATAAGGCTTACAGCGATAGGCAAGACAACGTGTTCTCCAATATACACGAGAAAGTCGATCGGGGGATTCTCTATTTCCCGTATTGTCAACTGTTGCTTTATCGTGACTCCTTCAATCTTCATCTGACCTATTTCAGACGCAACATTCGGGTCAGGAGACCGAATTGTAATTGTGAATTTCATAGTTCTGAGATAAGGTCAGGTTCGATTTAAAAGCTTGCTTAAGTGTTCAAGCAAGCGAAAATTACCATCAATGGATACCATAAAAACTTACAGGATTGTCTCGCATTCGCTAGCAATGGAGATATCTCCAGCGAACTCACATTTTTTATGAATTTTTGGTGTTACTGCTTGTTTACTGCTATAAACTGGGAGGAACAGTTTCTGCAACTAAAATTCACAACAGAAAAACCTAGGGGGGTCTACCAGATTGGTTGTTTTTTGCGCCAAAAATTAACTGAACGCTAAAGAAATAGCTCAAAACAGCAAAAGTTGGACATGTCACCAGCGAGTACAAAGATGGCATTAAAAAACTTCCGCAAACGAAAATAGGTGTAGATAAATTGAAAACAACGGTCGATAAGTTTTTATTCACGGTCAATTGTCTAATGGTAAATACTACATAAATCTGCTGAGATGATACTTTAGGAATGATATGCGATGGCTAGGAAAGCACGAATACGCTTAACAAGCACAGACTACAAAAAACTCGAAGAAGTATGCGAAGAACTGAAGGCCATCGCCCAAAAAACAGGAGTCAAAATAACTGGTCCAGTTCCATTACCCACCAAGAGGTTACGAGTTCCAGTTTTGAAATCACCGTGCGGTGAAGGAACCCAAACATGGGATAAATGGGAAATGCGCATTCATAAGCGCCTTATTGAAATTGACGCTGAAGAACGTGTTTTGAAGCGTGTCATGCGGATTCGTGTTCCAGAAGAAGTGCACATAGCCATAGACTTCACGAATCATTAAAAGCTAATTATCTTTTTTGTTTATCCCAATTACACAGTAAGCATTCCTCGCATTTTTCCAAAAATTCTAGGCCTTTCTTCGTTGTTTTAAAACGGCGATTCTCATCCATTTCCAGCAGTCCTTTATCTGACAATATGCCCAAATATTGCTTAGTCTGTAAAAACGAGAGACCAACATCCCTCATCAATTCTGTCCTGTTACTTCCAGACTTTGCCTTTTTCAAAATTGCGATTGTAATATCGTGTCTGTCTCTATTAACCATTCAAACCCTTCCAAAAGGTCGTTCCTAACTGTATCTAACTCTTTAGATATTAGATATATACCTTATCATAAAATACTTCTACATGATAAATCTATAAGAAATCACTGTGAGGACTAAACTTGCCGTGAAAACCAAAGCCCATGCTACTTTGTTCCATCGAAAAACCTTTAACCCGTCCATTATGCCAAATGGTATGAGATTAAACAGAGCTATAATGGCGTTGATCCAAGCACCAAAAACCGCGACTGTCTCGACTGGACTGGACGCGCCAATAGCCACTACAGCGCATATTGTTGAAAGCGTGATGTTCAGTAGGGGTCCGGCAAGGGCTGTCTTTCCAGCCTCTTTTGTTGTTATTGGTCCTGCAATCATTACGGCTCCTGGAGATATTATTTTGAAAAATGCGAATGGGAGCATAGAAATTAAGGTTATGAGCGCTCCGAAGAAGGTTAATCGAAATTCAGCCCATAATCCATAACGTTGTGCTGATAATTTATGGGCGATTTCGTGAAGGAGGAATGAGAATGTGAAGATTATTGCGAGGCTTAGTACGATTTCAAGGCTCATCAGAACTGATAAGCCTAGAATCTGTGGGATGAAGGATAATCCCACCCCCATAACAAGCAGTGCTCCAAGTGTCAAGTGCCCAATTTCTCTTTGGCTAAACCAGAACATTTTGGCTGGAGTTCTCGGCGAGTAGGTTATCGTGTACTCGTATGGCTTCTGTTTCTGAACGATTATTGAGCGTGTTTCTTCTTTTGGCAGGCGTGCTAGTTCCATTTGTGAGCATTCATGGTTTTCTGGTAAACGATGTTCAGTGCAGAAGTAACCTCCACAATATTGACATCTAAACGGCAGGAAAACTTCTTTCTGGCATTTTTGACATTTCATGTTTTATTTTGACACGCCCTTTCGGTTATCTAAATTCAGTTTGGTTGTTTATATGTTTCCTTTTTACATCTATCTTATTTAACCATAAACAATAAGACAAGAAATTTCATATCGAGAACATGAATTTTAAATTTTGTTTCCAGCTTCATAAGTATTATTAGTACTGAGGTTAAAACATTTTGATTTGCGTTGGAACTGGCCTTTGTTGTTCAGGGCTGATTCTGGCGTTAAAAAAAGGAGGGGTGGTTTCTGAACGCGATTTGGAAACTACGAATGGTTAAATTTGTACCGATAGTCTTAAGTGTTGTAGTTGCAATTTGCCTTTTCTCTTGGGGTGGCGGAAGAGCGGACGCGTAAGGCTGGGCTGTGATGACTCGAGAAGCAGAAGCAGAGGCTTGGGTTCGTAAACCAAAACGGATAGTTCATAATCAATCGCTTATACAACTGCTAATGATATTTACAGCAATATCTCCTATAGTTTTCGCGGGCTTGATTTTTTGGTTGATCTTTGCTGTATCTCCTCTAATGGTTCAGAGTCTCATTGCTTTGTGGGCTGTTTCTGCAGTAGTCTACGTCTCATTAGCTGTCTACGTTAGAATTAAGCAAAGAAGTTCTTTGTAGCGGGCCGAGTAAGGCGCACGATAACGCTTAAGGTTATTGGGAGACCTTCTCTTCTTTTTTTCTATATTTTTTGGAGAGAGACCAAAGAACGACTAATACTAAAAAAGCAAGGATTAACGGTAAGATTTCGTAGTTGGCTATTACGTAGATGAAAGCGTAGGCGAGTATGAAGCTGGTGATGATGGCGAAGACGAGGATTAGGCCTAAAACCAGGAAGAACCGGTAGTTTGGTTTTTCCATTTGGGTTTCCTCGATTGGTTTGTGGTTAATGGATTAGTAGGGTTTTGGTGATATAGTTTTTGTGTGTGTGCAACAGCTCTAGGCCTCTATATTAGGATCCAAATAAGGGCGGTTTGGTTTATTGGATTTTGTTGGTTAAGGCTGAATAGAGGTAGTCAAGAAAGCGGTTAATCGTATCATCGCTAAAATCAAGCCATCTAAGTAGGGGGTTCACTGCGGGTGTGTTGAAGTTTGCTGATTATTCTTTGCTCATGGTTCTGCAATCAACGATTCGTGGGTTCAAATCCCACCCCCCGCACCTGAATTCTAGCCACAATTTGAGCTTATTTAGGCAAAAAGAACCCAATTTTAGATGTTAGGAGTGGGGGTGAAAGTTTGAACCCACGTTTGCCGGCAAAAGCGTGCATTAATAATGCCGTCATTGAATGTGTATGTCAGAAATTATCGCGCTAGGCCCAGAGTCATTTACTCGGTGACTAAACAACGACTGTTGCTCGCTTGAGCTGATAATGAAACATCGAACGCATGTTTCGGAGCTGGTCGCAAAGAAGCGTGCGTTAACATTAAGACTCGAACCACTTTAAGGGTGTTAGTTCAGGTAGCCCTATCACAGACTTGAATTCATTTGGCTATAAGTGCGGAGATATACAAAACGCCTCATGTGCGGAATTTTTTATAATACCTCTGGAACATAAAGCAGAATCTGCAGATGTAGGCGCGTTAGAGGAGTTTTCATTAAAACATTCGATTTCACGCAGTATTCGTATGAAACGCAGAACTTGCCGAAGTTGGAACACAAATGCCTAAACGTTTCCCACATATCTTTCGTTTTGAATAATAG
>CAYZEP010000054.1:0-8214 GCA_964477645.1 uncultured Candidatus Bathyarchaeia archaeon
AAACCAGCTGAGAAAACTCTCCAAGAGATTAGAGTATTTAATGAAAAGTTCCGCGAAAATTATGCATATTACGGATATGCATCAAAGACTAAAAGTAATCGCGAAAGCCATTCAAAACTTCGGATGGAGAAGAGTTGTAATCTCCCTCAGAGACGAAAACTTGGAAGGAACAGACCGTGTTACAGTAGGTCTAACGAAGGAAGAAGTCAAACTTTTGACAGAAAGAACACAACCAGGACATGTTTGGAGGGAACGTTTAGGCCCCAAATTTGAAAGATTCAAAATAAGCGAATTTTTTTATCTTCCTTGGGCTGATCCATGGATTCGTGAATATGTTCATGGTGTTCCCCCAGGATCTTCTCTTGATGATGTGACCACTTATACAGGGGTTCCGAGCAGGCTTTCTCCAGAAGAAATGGTTGATTGGCATCCGCAAGACATGCTTTATGCTCCCCTTCGCACACCTGAAGGAAGAATAGTGGGCATATTTAGTATGGACGATCCCGTGGATGGGCGGAAGCCAACCGTAGAATCCCTTACCCCATTGGAACTTTTCTTGCACCAAGCCGCAATAACTATTGAAAACGCCCAACTCATTGAAAGTTTGAGGGAAGCGAGAACACAGCTTGAAACATACGCTGAGCAACTTGAGCAAAAAGTGGACGAGCGAACCAAAGAGTTAAGGAAATCTCAAGAACAGCTGCTTAAAGCACAAAGACTAGCAGTCATAGGCGAATTAGCCGGGATGGTTGGACATGACTTACGAAATCCATTAACAAGCATCGCTGGAGCCGAATACTACATGAAAAAGCGATTGGGTTCAACAGCGGAAGGCAAGATAAAGGAGATGTTGGAGCTCATAGAAAAGAACATAGCTTACTCAAACAAAATCATAAACGACCTTTTGGATTACTCAAGAGAAATAGAGCTGGAACTGACGGAAAAAACTCCAAAATCCCTAATGAAAGAAGCGTTGTCTCTTGTGGAAATTCCTAAAAATGTCAAGGTAATAGACTTGACAGAGAGCAAGCCGAAGATAACGGTTGACGCTGAAAAAGTGAAGAGAACCTTCATAAACATGATCAAAAACGCAATCGAAGCCATGCCAAAAGGCGGTACACTAACAATAAAAACCAGAAAACTGAAGGACAACTTAGAGATTACCTTCATAGACACAGGCGCTGGCATGTCAAAAAGAACATTAGAGAAGCTTTGGACGCCTCTTTTTACAACAAAAGCGAAAGGAATGGGCTTCGGCTTGCCAATCTGCAAACGCTTCGTAGAAGCACATGGAGGCTCCATTCATGTAGAAAGTCTCCAAGGAAAAGGCACAACCTTCACGGTTACCTTTCCAATCAAACCCAAAACAGAAGGAGGTGAAAAGATATGGGTGAAACCGCTAGAATCCTCATTGTTGACGACGACGAGAACATAAGAAAAGTACTAACAGCAATACTTGAAGATGAAGGATACATCGTTGAATCAGTAGACACAGCCAAAAAAGCAATGGAAAGAACTAGGAGAAAATTCTACAACTTAGCTCTGATCGACATTAGACTTCCAGACATGGAAGGAACAGAGCTCCTAACAAGAATGCGGAACACAACACCTAAAATACGAAAAATAATCATCACTGGCTACCCAACACTCCAAAATGCAGTAGAAGCCGTGAACAGAGGAGCAGACGCCTACGTGCTGAAGCCATTCCAAATGGAGAAAGTCCTCGAGACAATCAAAGATCAGCTAGAAAAACAAGAGAATGAAAAGAAATACAGTCAAGAGAAAGTCGCAGAGTTCATTGAAACAAGAGTGAGAGAACTAGAGGAGAAAAAGGAAATACCTCAAAAAAAGAACCCCTAAACATCTTTCCCATCAACATTTCAAAATTTTTCCAATAATTATCTTTCAATTATTGATTTTTCAAGTTTTATAGTACAATTCTGAGGCTGACGTTATTCAGATAGGTTTTTGCGCATAAATTTCCAGTGATGGCCAATTTTGAAACCCAATTTTTGCAGAAGAGTCATCGATGGAATATTTTCTTCTGAAGTGTATAACGCCACGGAATCCATTCCCTTTTCATAGAGGAAGTTCATTGCATGACGTGTAAGGGCGGATGCAAGGTTTTTGCCGCGATATTCAGGAAGTGTGGAGGCTGGACCTAGATAGCCCCGCTTGCCACTGAAAACCCTGTTATATTCCTCGTCTGGCTTTGCAACAACAACTGAAACAATCCTATTGCCAATTTCAGCTACGTAAATCCATTCTTCACTGAACGAAGGAAATTCCGACTTCCATCTTTGAATTATGCCTAGTTTGACTCTTTCCCAGCCAAAACCTGCGTTCATAGCTTCCAGAAACTCTTTCTCCTCGGTTGGTTTCAAACTGCGGATAATTGTGCCCTCTGGAAATTTTGGAAGAGGTTTCATGCCGTCAAGTCTTGCAACCATGTGGTATAATCCGCCTTCAGGCTTGTAGCCCCGCTCAATCCACTCGTTGGTCTTCGGGCTTCCAGTGTCAACAACCCTGAAAATCTTTCCGCCCTTGACGAATTTCTCGATTTCTCCAATTAACACGTTCTCTATGGATTTTCGATTTGGGCTTTCAGAAACCGCAAGCCACTCTATCTCCTCGCCCCAATGTCCATCACTGTATGCAGCAGACCCTAAAATTTCGCCATTTTCTTCAGCCATTAGAATCTTGAGTTTTCTTTCATGAATCCAAGAACTAAGACTCTCCTCAGTATAAGGGGTGAACTCGTATGATTCTCTATAATCCTCATTAAGCAATTTAACTATGTGGGACAGGTCCTTATCAGTAAAGCTTCGAATTTGAACAGTCATGTTTTTGCCTTTAATGCACAAGTTTGAAAGAGATAATAAATGTTTAGGCGTGCCTAATATGCGGAATGAATATGCGAAGGCAATTTTGGAAAAAGAACGTCGATTAGATGTTTGTGGCTTGGGCGTATGTTGCAGTCAGAATAGGTCATCTCAAGTTCATGTCGACTTCGATGTCCAAGCAATAACTGCGTAAAGACAAGCGGGTTGAAACCTATGGTTCTGTCTTCGCTGATCTCTAGTCGATGAATATCGGCAATCGCGCCATTTTCAACTGTAACCTGAACAGTGTAGCGGTAGAAATTGAAGTTCAGCCTCTCGGTTAGGTTACAATAGGCGGATGCAGCAAGACGCTTCTCAAAAAGCGCTTTCATCTTCTGAAAAATCCTAACATAATCCATGACTCGTATCTGCCACGCATAAGCTGGGATTCTTTGAACCGCACCGAGGGCGATGAGCTGTTTTGTGAGAGAGTCGTGATAGCTTATTTGGGCGGCGAGAGTTTCAAATCCGCGTTGCATGCCAGTATCTTTGAGGAACTTTAGGACCGCTTTACCCGTATAGTGGTCTGTGTCCGTAGCTTCACTTAATATCAACACTTTCATTTCATGTTTGTCGCTTATTCGAATGTATGCCACCATAGTTCCGTCTTTCTCTATGGCGTATCCCTCGAATTTGTCTGCCGAAGCAATGCCCGTTTCCTGTTGCATTCTCCAGATTTGTTCGTCGCGGACTATGTGGACGTAAAACTTCCTTTGAGATTGCGTAAGCAACTGCATGGCTTTGGGTATGTCCTCGTTTGTAAAAGGGCGAATGTTAAGGTTGGATTCGTAGTCTGGTATCTGGTCGAGCCTAATTCTTGTTTCCTCAAGAAGCGGTATAGCATATTCATATCCGAACTGGCGGTAAAAATAAGGGATTCCCTCTATGGCGCATAAGTCATATCCTTGTTTTGTTGCTTTCTTGTGGAATTCGTTGATTAGTCTTCGTTGGAGCGCTCGATGACGAAAATCGGCGAGGGTGGCGACGCATCCCATTTCCGCCACCTTCAATGGAACTTCTCCAATGCTCCACTTAACTGGAATCAGATTGAGACCAGCGACAATTTTGCCGTGGTGTTTGATGACGAAGAAGTCCTTGAGCGTCATCGTTGGATGGTGAAAGATAAGTTTTTTGACGAGGTTGTCTACGCCTCTGTCTTCCTTGAAGACTTTTCGCATTAGTTCAAGGTTTTGTTCGATGTCGCCGTCTGTTTCTAGATGTTCGAATGTGAAATTGTCGCTCTTGCTGTTCGGACTAGACATGAAATTGATTCATGTTGCTGTTTCATTTATTTATTGCTGTTTTTGATTATTGATTTGAGCGTGGTTAATGGCGTTCTAGTTATTAGTATGGATGTTTTGAGGAGGTGTATCATCCATAAAGTGTTGCATATGCTCTTCAAGATTTTGTTGCGGAGTTTCATGCCAAATGTTTCCATGTGTATTAATTGGTTTGATGGTTTCTTCTCTGTTTTCCTTATCTTTGCGTTTAGCAGGGTTATGATGTTGCTCGTGTGCATCATATTTTCTCGCCATAAAATATCGTGTATATTAAGCTATAATATATTAGTTCCAGAACCGCACATATATCAAAGCTCGATACTTAAACACACGAAATGAATGGTAAACTTTAATCCAAGTTGCAAGGACTACTAAATGGGTAAAAATTATGAGATGGGTAACCCGTGAATACGTTCATGTTGACAGAACAGCGTGTCCATGGCTCATTAAAAAATTCATTGACCCCAAAGCCGAATTCATCTTTGTACCCACAGAAAGAATAGAAGAAATCGTTAAAACGCAAGGAGCAACACCGTTTGACGCGCCTAGAGTTAAGCTCGGTCACAGAGATGGGAAATGCAGCTTCGAAACCATAATAGAAGAATACAGCCTTAAAGATCCCGTGCTCCATGAACTTGCCAAAATTGTTCACTCTGCGGATACAAGCGACAAAGAACTGGCACCTGAGGGAATAGGGCTAGACGCGATAATGACTGGTGCAAGGTTTAATGCGAAAGATGATTTCGAAGCTGTTGAGAAGGCAAAATACGTTTACGAAGCACTATACAGTTATTGCAAGTTTAAACTGCTCCGCGAAAAATACAAGAGTGAACTTGAGAAAATGGATAGAAAACAACAGAGCGAATTTTTAAGGAGAAAAATGCAAGAATAGACGATAATGAAGCATCAGCAACATTCATGCAGGCTTGTTAATGACTACGCAGACGAAAAATGCTATGAACAGTGTCTTCTGGACGCTTTGCATAATGGGTTTCTTTGCAATTCTAAGCTCCACGATGTCCAAAAGTCCAGTCTTGAAGCCTTATGCCTCCTATCTTGGAACACCAACAGAACTGCTTGGCTTCATTGCTTCTGCCTCAACTATTCCTGGCATCTTAATCAGTTTGCCTGCTGCTTCGCTTTCAGACATTTTAGGCAGAAAGAAATTCTTGTTAATAGCTGGATTTGTCTTTGCTTCTGCACCTTTCCTTTATCTTCTCATAACCGTTTGGTGGCAACTTATCCTCGTCAGGTTTTACCATGGATTCGCAACAGCCATTTTCGTCCCAGTCGCCGAAGCCTCAATAGCTGAGTTGTTTCCATCTAAGCGGGGAGAACGCATCTCACTCTTCACTTCAGCAACATACATTGGCAGAGTAATTGCCCCCACTTTAGGCGGATACATATTGTTCGCTACAATCGACAACTATCATATGCTTTATTTGGCTGTGGCAGTGGCAGGCATAACGGCACTGATTATGGCTTTGCCATTCTTAATCGAAAGAAAACAGTCCACAATAACCCAGCCAGAAAGCGCTAAAGAAACTGTTAAAAAAGTTTTTCGCGGATGGAGAACAGTCACTCGAAGTCATGGAGTTCTAGTGGTGAGTTTTGTCCAAGCCTGTCAGTACTATGCTTATGGTGCAGTGGAATATTTTCTGGCAGGTTACCTTCCGGACGTTGTTCACTTTGACAAGTTCTTGACTGGTTTCATTCTTACAAGCATAATAGGCGTTGCAATCTTCGCTAGACCTTACATGGGTAGAGTTTCAGACAAGATTGGAAGGCGAACTCCAATAGTCTTAGGCTGCATAATCTCTGGTCTTCCTTTATTGGCAATTCCCTTTGTTGCCGATTTTTGGGTTCTTCTCTTGCTTGTTGCAGTTTACGGGTTTGGTTTTGCAACTGTAACTGCTTCTACACCAGCTTTAATAAGCGAGCTTGTACCCAAAGAGTTGGTCGGCACCTCCATGGGATTTCTCGACACAGTGATGGATGTTGGACAAACCATTGGACCCATAATCAGCGGATTCATACTAGCAACAAACCTCCAGTACTATGGCGTCTTTCCCTCGCTTACTATTGTGTTACTGTTTTCATGCATAGTTTTCGTCTTGCTTGGTGTTGCTAAATCAAATTTAGACGACAATGTGAGCCACAAATCTTGAATGAAGCGCGCTTTGCTATGAAGGCTTTTGCCAGTTCCTTCGGATTATAATGCTTTATTTATTTTTTGGCGGATGCGCAAAGCAAGGTGCAATGAGGCCATTTGCTTTTTAGTTCATCCATCCACTTCTCTATTAGCGCTGATCGACCCTTACTTTTAATTTCCATTAAGTCTTCTTTTATCTTAGGATGATTTTTCTCTAACTGTTCAAAATTTTTACATTCCATAAGCTGGTCGCATTGGCTGCAGTCCACCATGCCCTTATCTAAGGCGCAGATTCTAACTTTGCATGTTGGAGGTCCACCGCCTTTTCGGCATCCTGGACATGAAGACATTGCTTGCATGCTGCCTAAGCCTTTCACAAACTCTTTGAAATCAAAATCTTTAGGAACCCACTTCTCTAGTCCATGGTTTTTAACAATTTCCTCAAACTTTTTTGCCAACTCCTGTATGGCACCGTTACCTCCTAAACAACTGCCGCACCATATTCCGCAAAAGCCAATTTGATTCTTCACGTTTTCAAAAGGTTCAGTTTCCAATTTGCATGCCTCCAAACCGAGGTATCCAAATCTTGAACAGGCACAGATATAAATGATTTCGTACTCAGTGAGTAAGTTCAATTGGTATAACTGCAATTTTTTGTATGGAAAATTTTAAGCAGTTCTCATGCGACTGAAAATTGAAGCGCTTTCCTCCTAAAACACCATTTTTGGCTCTTTCGTTTTCCGTAATTATGTATATGTTACATGTATTTTCTCGGAATGTTCGGCTGACTATTTCAACATTGTTGTAGAAACATTTTATATAACTAAACTCTACATTTAGCGTCTGCTCTAATTAATAAACACTAACGAGTTGTGAAGTAATCGAAAGTGATACCATGAAATGTCCATATTGCAGGTCTGAAAATCTTAAAACACTAGAAACTAGAGATTCACCTGACAACACTGTTAGAAGACGCAAAGAATGCATAGATTGCGGAAAACGCTTCACAAGTTATGAATATGTTGAAACTGTAGAGCTTATGGTGAGGAAAAAAGACGGCAGACTTGAACGCTTTGATTTAAACAAGATTATAAGAGGTCTCCAAAAGGCATGCGAAAAAAGACCCGTAACTATGGAGCAAATTCATGGATTAGCAGAACGTGTCAGGCAAGATTTGATGCTAAGCGGCAAGGAGGAAGTTTCATCACAAAAGATTGGAGACCTCGTTATGAAGTATTTGAAAAATCTTGACCGTATTGCGTACATTCGTTTTGCCTCTGTTTACAGAAAATTTGAGGAACCTGAAGATTTTAAGCGTGTACTTTTAGAGGTGAAAAAATGAAGTATGTTAGAAAACGTGATGGAAGATTAGAACCTTTTGATCAGGAACGTATAACAAAAGCCATTTGGAAAGCCGCTAAGGCTGTGGGTGGAAAAGACCGCGAACAATCCAAAAAAGTAAGCGACCAAGTCGTTGCTGAACTCAACAAGCACTTCGGAGAAGACGGAGTTCCAACCGTTGAGGAGATTCAGGACATAGTTGAAAAGATGCTTATAGAAAACGGACATGCAAGAACAGCTAAAGCCTACATTCTCTATAGGAAACAGCACCAAGACCTACGCGAGTTAGCTGCCATTTTAAGCTCGGCAGACCTAGTGGACCAATATTTAGACGTTGAAGACTGGCGGGTTCGTGAGAATTCGAACATGAGCTATTCACTGCAAGGATTAAACAATTACCTCTCATCCACTGTCATAGCGAAATATTGGATTACAAGGATTTACCCAATGAACATTGCAGAGGCCCACTTCTCTGGAGACATGCACATCCACAACCTAGGCGTTTTGGGGCCATACTGCGTCGGCTGGGACTTGAGGGATTTATTACTTTCAGGATTCG
>CAYZEP010000055.1:0-8077 GCA_964477645.1 uncultured Candidatus Bathyarchaeia archaeon
GCCAAGCGCTGTTTCCGGGTAAAGGTCGTCGGTTCAAATCCGGCCGGCCCCACCATCACAGGGCTATCAAAATCATCTAGAAGTCGTCATAACTTTTATATTGTTTATGGGTGCTGAAGGCTTAGAGGCTTTGAATGTGACCGTTGCGGTTGAAGCAACAGATGTTATTAAGGTCTTTGGGGAAATCCATGCCCTAGACGGTTTAAGTTTTGCTGTTAAGTCTGGCGAAATTTTCGGGCTTATCGGTCCTAACGGAGCTGGAAAGACAACAGCTTTGCGCATTGTTTCCACGCTGCTGCTTCCTACTTCAGGTAGTGTCATGGTCTTTGGTTTGAACGTTGTTGATAAGGCTTCTGATGTTAGGCGGATTATAACTTATCTTCCTGAAGAGGCTGGAGCTTACCGAAACCTTTCCGGCTGGGAATACCTGCAGTTTATGGCTAAATTTAACACCAAAAGCAGAAGTGAAGTTAATAAGATGGTTAAAGAAGCAGCTGACATTACTGGTTTAGGTGAACGCTTGAAAGACCGGACGAAAGCCTACAGTAAAGGAATGAAACGAAGGCTTCTTGTTGCGAGAGCGTTGATGAATAAGCCTAAACTTGCAATTTTAGATGAGCCCACAAGCGGATTAGATGTTTTACATGCTTATCATGTTAGAGACATAATCAAACGGTATGTGAAGGAACATGACGTCACGGTGCTACTTTCAAGCCACAACATGCTTGAAGTTGAACACCTATGCGACAGAGTTGCCTTACTCAATAAGGGGCAAATTGTTGCTGAAGGGCATCCGCAGGAACTGAAAGAAAAGTTTGGAAGCGCAAACTTGGAAGAGGTTTTTGCGAAGGTGGTTGGACTTGCTTAAAGGCTTCGGAAACTTTTTGGTGAAAGAGCTTAAGGAACTAATCAGAGACCCAAAAATACTGTTAGGAATGATAATTGTTCCATTGATAATGTTTCCAATGTTAGGCGTTATAATGAGCTACTCAATGGAGTCTGCACAAGAGCAAGCTGCAAAAGCTGGTTTGCTGGTTGTGAACAATGACGGAGGAAACTGGTCCGAGACTGTTATAGCTTATCTAGATCTTTCGGCGAAAGTTTCTGTCGTAAATAATATAGCTCTAGACAATGAAGCAGCTTTACAATTGCTGTCAGACTATAACGTTACATATTTTGTCGAGATTCCCAGCGGTTTCAGTGCAAACATGACTGAATACGACAATGGAAATGAGACAATAAAAGCTACTGTAAAAGCTACCGTGAATTTCTACGGGGTTTTTTCCGGTAGCAGCATGTTTGAAAGTCTTGGTTCTTCAATGATCGACGATTCAATCTATAGATTTAACAGACGTGTAGCTCCGGATGCAGTAGATGTTTCAAAGTCTGCCATTATCAAAGGAGAGATTAAGGAGGGTGTTGATCCTGCTTTTCTTTCAACTTTAATACTTTTGCAGTCGATTGCTATGCCAATTACCATTATGATTTTGCTTACGTATTCCATGCAAATAGCTGCAACTTCGGTGGCTATGGAGAAGGAAGAGAAAACATTGGAAACATTGCTAACTTTGCCTATGGATCGTCTTACCATCCTTATGGGTAAACTATCTGGCTCAATTTTCGTCGCGGGTCTTGGCGCCTTAGCATACATGATTGGTTTCAATTATTACATGGGTTCTTTCACTACAGGAATCCCTGCTGACATCCAAGTGGACTTGGCTTCTTTAGGGCTTGTCCCTTCACTTTTTGGCTATTTGCTTCTGGGAATATCACTTTTCGTCGCTTTGCTCTCAGCCTTGGCATTAGCGGTGATCATTTCTGCTTTTGCAGAAGATGTACGAGGTGCCCAATCTCTAATCGGCTACATTTACCCATTGATTTTCATTCCTTCATTTGCCTTAATGTTTTTAGATGTCAATATTTTGCCCCTTCCATTAAAAATTCTAGTCTACGCAATTCCATACAGCCACCCTATTATAGCATCTCGAGCTGTCATAACGGGCGACTACTGGACACCTACGCTAGGCATAATCTATGTTACTGCTTTTACAATAGTTGTCATGTATGCCGCGTCACGATTATTTGCAACCGAAAAAATCCTAACAGCAAAACTGAAGTTTAAGGGATTAAGAAGGCGTGGAAAAAAGCCCGTTGAAGGTTTTCAGTAAAGCTTTTCCATAGATGCATACCAACTTGTTTTCGGTGTTTCCAAATGGGCATTCAACAAATTGAAGTCTACAATGTTACTTTAGGATATAAAGAACCTTTCAGAATCGCTCCGGGAGCAAGCATTGAAAGCCACAACGTCGTTGTAAAAGTTGTTACGGATTATGGTGTGGTCGGCTGGGGTGAATCTTCTCCGTCGCAAAGAGTGACAGGTGAAACCGCAGTAACAGTTGTCAAAACTTTGGATAAGATTGCGCCGAGGCTGATTGGCATGTGTCCGTTAAGAATTGAGCAAGACATTGAAGTCATGGATGCTATTGTTGATGGAAATCCCGCTGCGAAAGCAGCCATTGACATAGCTTTGCACGACATTTTTGGCAAAACTGCTTGTAAACCCCTATTCATGTTAATGGGTGGCTATCGCACTGAAGTCCTAACAGACCTAACCTTAGGCATTAAATCTCCAAAAGAAATGGCGAAAGACGCTGTCAAAGCTGCTAAGAAGGGGTTTAAAGCCCTAAAAGTGAAGGTTGGCGTTAATGTCGCTGAAGATGTTGAACGTATAAGGTTAATCCGCGAAGCAGTCGGTACAGATATACAAATAAGAATTGATGCGAATCAGGGTTGGACACCGCAGAAAGCCATAGAAGCCCTTAACAAAATGGAGAAGTTTAAAATTCAGTTTGCCGAACAACCAGTTCCTGCAGAAGATATGAAAGGCTTGATAAAAGTTAAGGAAAACTCGCCTATACCAATAATGGCTGATGAAAGTGTGCACTCACCTGAGGATGCATTGCGATTGATACAAGCGGAAGCGGTAGACCTTATAAACATCAAGCTGATGAAAAGCGGAGGAATACTGAAGGGTAGAAAAATCGCTGAAATTGCTGAAGCTGCAAGAGTGCCATGCATGATTGGGTGCATGGGCGAATCCGAAATTGGGATAGCCGCAGGGGCTCACTTGGCCGCAGCAGCCAGAAACATACAGTACGCGGATCTAGACTCCGACCTTCTACTAGAAGATAAACTTGTGAAAAAGGGCGGGACTAAAATTAAGAATTCTATGCGAATGTTTCCCAAGCAGAACGGATTAGGCATAAAAGAACTCGATGAAAAGCTGCTGGGAAAGCCGAAAAAGATTTACAAGTAACTCAAACAAGTAACGTATTCTGGAGTGTACAGCCTTGGTTTCTCTAAGGGCTTTAGCGCCTTCGTTAACCAGAATCACCGTTGCAGCAGCTGTTGGAGCCGCATTACATATCGGTCAAGGAAATCCTGATCTGATAGATGCAAAAGCTGTTGAATTTTCAAGGGCTGTGTTGGCTCAAACAGATGTTGAAGGCGAAGTTATCTCCTGTGAAGGACCTAAAGACAATGCACCAGCATTTATGCATAAGGAAAAAGTCGGCACTGGAAAAGGTCCAAAAGTCGAGTTTGTTGTAGACCCTGTAGACGGCACCACTGCTGCTTCTAAAGGCAGGAAAGATGCTATTTCCGCCCTTGCTTGCGCGCCTGTCGATTGTTTTCAAATGCTTCCAGACGACGGATACTATTTCAAAGTAGCAACTGATTACCATTCTATTGGCAAGATTTCTCTGGATATGTCTGTTGAAGAAATTGTGCACATAGTCGCTAAAGAAAAGGGTCTGCCTCTTGGAAACGTAACAGTCATAATGTTAGAACGTGAAAGACACCTTGAGATTCTGCAATGCCTCAGAAAAATGGGCGTAAGAATCATCTTGATTCCCGACGGTGATATCGCGGCAGCCGTTGTCACATGCATTCCCAGCTCAGGTGTTGATCTTCTCGTAGGTGCTGGTGCAGGACCAGAAGCAACGATTGCAGCGACAGCTGTAAAATGTTTGGGGGGTACCATGCTTGTGAAAGTGTGGAAGGACAAAAAGGATGACCCTAATCGGTTGGATAGGCTGAGTAGCGAAGGTGTTGATGTAAGCAAAACTTACAGTGAAGACGAGTTAGCTAAGGGAAAAGAACTAGTTTTTGCGGCTTCAGGCGTAACAAAAGGCGAACTCCTGGACGGTGTTCGCTTTATTCCAAATGGGGCTATTGTCAATTCGATTTGTATGAGGCTGCCAAGCGGAACCGTGGAAAGGTCAGAAACAATCTTGCGTTTCAAAGGACACCCCGTCTACAAGCAGTTTTTAACGTAAAAACCATTCGCAAAATATTTTTCGGTTGATGGGGCTGCTCGTTCCCAAACCTGAAGAGAGGTCTAAGCACTGGCTGCCGATGTTTTTTTAAGGACGGCTTTGGCAACTTCTTGCGCCCAATTCTTCGTTTTCTCCAACTCTCCATCTTTCAGCTGCATTTGATTTATCTTGCCCTCTACGTAGGCAATAAGCGGAGGGGCGACTATCTCGAAACCCAACTTCTTAAGCTTATTTTCTATGCCCTTGGCCGCATTTCCACTGAACCACATTTGCATTTGTGTGTCAAAAGCGGCGGCTAACTGACCAGAAAAATCTTTGTCGGGTAGACTGTTGAGAAATTGCATTATTCCGTTTGATGCTCTAAAAGACATCGTGGGCGCGCCAACTATCAGACAATCATAATTCTTGAGAATCGCTTGATCAACATCTTTAACGAAGAAAGACTCAACCTCTATTCCTTTGTCTCTAAGGGCGCCGCCAATGGTTTCAGCGACCTTCGCCGTTATCTTCATAGGCGAAACGGTGTCATACACTATCAAAATTTTCACTCAAGCAACTCTCCCTATAATCTGCTGACTTATGCAATATCGCAAGCTATTAAGGGTTGCAGCATTCACCCGCCAATGTCCATGTACCCAAACGGGTTCAAGTCCTGGTTTTGGCCATTATTTCAGTTTAAGCCTCAACATACTACAATTAAGAAAACTCATTAAGATGAAGTGGCTTCAGATAAGAATTGGGCGCTGCGAATTGCCGAATAAAAGCATCACTTTCACTATTGAAACGGAGGATCCACATCCACCAATCTACTTTAGAGTTAATCGACTAGAGAAACTCGAAACTCCAGTCGAGATAAAGCATCCACTTATTCAATCTGCCAAGGATGTTATAAATGGATTTTCCGCAACGTTATAGAGGAGGTGTAAGTTATCTTAAAGCTGATTTATGTGGTTATTGACGGAATGGGTGACCTGCCAATTGAGGAATTAGACAATAAGACTCCTCTTGAAGCTGCAGACACGCCTAACTTGGATTTTCTTGCGAGAAACGGAAAAACAGGGTTAATGTACAGCGTTAGAAAAGGCATCGCACCAGAAAGCGATGTAGCAGTGATTTCAATTTTGGGATACGACCCTTTCAAATACGGCACGGGCAGAGGTATTCTAGAAGCTGTCGGTGCTGGTATGGAAGTAAAAGATGGCGATCTTGCTCTAAGATGTAACTTTGCAACTCTGGGTAAAAGAAGAGAAATCATTGATAGAAGAGTGGGAAGAAGTTTAACCACGCAAGAAGCCTTAGAGCTAAGCAAAGCAGTGAATGAAAATGTGAAACTGGAATCTTATCCTGTGGATTTTGAATTTAAAAATACGATAGGACATAGAGGAGTTTTAGTTATAAGAAGCAGAAAGAGAGATCTTTCGAGCAGGATAACGAATACCGATCCGGGCTACTCTAGAATAGGGGAGCTTGGAATAGCGAAAGCCGAATTTAGAACGTTTCTTAAAAAATGTGAATCCATGAACGGTAGCGAAGAGGCAAAAATTTCTGCAGACCTTGTGAACGAATTTGTCGAAAAAAGTTGTGCAGTTCTGGATGAACATAAAGTTAACAAAAGACGTGAGGCTGAAGGAAAACTCAAATCAAACGTTATACTCACAAGAGATGCTGGAAATCAACTGCCAAAATTCTTCAACATTAATAAACAATATGGAGTTCGTTTTGTTTCCCTAACTGATATGCCCGTTGAAAGAGGAATATCTAAACTGGCCGGTATGAACACTGTAATTCTTCCCCCGCCTTCGCAAGACCTCAAAAAAGATTGCCTCCTTAGGGTGAAGGAGCTAATTGATCATTTGCCGTCTTATGATTGCTTTTACATACATATCAAGGGTCCAGACGAACCCGGCCATGATGGAGATTTCACCGTTAAAACACAATTAATCTCCACTATCGACAAATACTTTTTCGGCAGGTTGTTGCAAACAATGAAGTTGAGAAACTTTCTTATCTGCGTTACCGCAGATCACTCGACACCCTGCAAACTGAAGGCTCACAGTGACGACCCAGTTCCGCTACTTATATTTGGCGACAAAATCAAAGGGGATAATGTTTCTCAATTCTCCGAAAAAGAATGTAAAAAGGGAAGCTTAAGTACATTAAGTCACGGCACCGAGCTAATGCCGAAACTCCTTGATTTTCTCGCAAAGTAGCAAGAGGCACTTCTTAGAGGATTGCAAATTCAGTCTTCTTTCTTTTCTTCTTCTTTTTCTACTACTTCTTTCACTTCTTCTTCCAGTCTCGAAGACTCAAGCGCAGGAGACTGCAGAACATATGGGCTAACAGCGCGCCCAATTTCCAGCCGCTCTTCCCCAGTTTTTGGATTCCATTCTGAAAAAATAGCTTAAACCCTTTTGTAATATTTGTTTTCTCCATCATTTTTTCTGAAAATTCTGTTTCATATTCTTAGACTTTGCGCTGTTGAGTCCCTAATGGGGCTGCCCGAACTCACCGCTCCAGGGCTGAATAGGTACCGTCCTCGCTGTGTTTTTCTGAGAGCAGTTCGCGTTTTAGTGTTTCTTTCAAGGCTTGGCTGAGAACCTTTAGTTGATAGTCTTCTCGGTCTTCCTGGCTGCTGTATGTTCTGGCGGGCTGTGTTAGTGCTTCTCTGGTTAAAACTGCTTCGGGGTTGACTCCTAAGGCTCGGATGTACTCTTTTATGAGTTCGATCTTGCTGGTTTTGGTTTTGGATCTTATTGAAAGGCCTGCGCTGGCGTATATGCTGCGGAGTTTGTCGACGCCTAGGCTTTGGATGTCGTGGTAGGTGTCCACGGTGTGG
Source organism: uncultured Candidatus Bathyarchaeia archaeon (assembly GCA_964477645.1). Taxonomy (GTDB): domain Archaea; phylum Thermoproteota; class Bathyarchaeia; order Bathyarchaeales; family Bathycorpusculaceae; genus CAYZEP01. Next base: position 7,174 of record CAYZEP010000055.1, read on the forward strand.
CCCATCATGTAGTCTACGTAGTCGGAGTGGACGCCAAGGGCTATCAGCTGGGTCTTGAAGTACTTGCGTATGCTGTGAACTTTGAGGTCATAGATGTGGTCGTTGTTGTGTTTCAGCAGTCCAGCCTTAAAATAGAGTTTGTGGATTAGTTGGTAGACCTGTTTCTCTGCTATGGGCTTTGGCGTTCGGTTTGTCCGGTCTCGGATGAGAGGACTCGAGTCTGTCAGTTGCTCTGGTGGAATCTTTCCGTTTGGGCTTCCGCGTTGTCTCTCTTCCAGGTAAAGCTTCAGTAAGTCAACTGCTTCTTGACCTAGGAAAGCGTCATAGTCGTGGTATTTGCCTTTTACTATGTCAGCTTCAACGTGGATGTGAATTGGCACTGTGCCCCTTTCCAGTTCGCCTCGAACATGGTGGTATTGAAGCTTAACAAGGGTTCCTTCGCGGAAGCCGCCTAGGGCAAGCATGGATGTTATAACTCTGTCCCTCAAGTTTCCAACATCTAAGAGTCTAGCAAGTTCTTCAGGTTTTGGAGCCCTATCCTTTCTGACGACTCTCTGGCTTAGGGGCTGAGGCAGTTTAACGTCTACTCCGTTGACGCGGTAGAGGGTTTTGATAGCCTTCACATAATTGCAGATTCGCAAGGGCGCTAAGCCCTGATCTTGAAGGTCACCGATGTAGTCTTCCAGGAAGCCGACGTGATTCTGAACTCTGAGCGGATCGGGAATGTTGCCTCCAGCCTTGACGTCTTGGATGATCATGTCTGGGTTTTGGCCTAGCCATCGGCTGTAGCGGCTGATGCATTCAGTGTAAAGGTAGAGGGTTCCAGGGCTGCCTGTTCGATACCTGAGTAGATATTTAGCCAGCTTCAGAACTGTCTTGTTTTGGAAGGCGAAGGGGATGAGCA
>CAYZEP010000056.1:0-7259 GCA_964477645.1 uncultured Candidatus Bathyarchaeia archaeon
CGTACAGTCAAAACAGAAAATGCCTTTAATTCTTATCTACAACTGTGTTGTTGTCTTAGGCTTGCGTGAAAACATTGCTTAAGGAAGCTTGGACGCTTGCTATTGAAACCCTAAGCTGGATGGAAATGCGGAAACTAAGCGAACGCCTAGCCTTGGCAAGAACAGTTAAGCAATTAGGCATAAGCGATGCCAATGCTTTACGACTTGCCTACACACTTGTGTGTGAAACCGTTAGGCGACGAAACTTCATAGACACTTTCATAAACAATGTCTTAAAACCTGAATCTCTAAGCGAATTTAACCTCGGCGTTCAAGCGTTTTTGCGGCTTTATGTTTACCAAACTCGAATAGCTAAAAACTGGGCTAAAATCGACGTGGAAGAAGCTGAAAACATAGCCAAACTAGCCCGCTCCATTCTGGGATGGAAAACTCTTCGAAAAATCGAACATGTGTTAGGCGTGTTACTGACGCAAAAACCAACGGCAATCCTTGAAGGCATAAACGATGAGGAAAGAATCGGGCTTCTGACTTTTCATCCAACATGGTTCGTAAGATATTGTTTCAGGCTTTTTGGCAGAAGCGAAGCCATAGCAATGTTAGAAGCAGACATGCAACAGCCGTCCACTTACATAAGGTTAAACACACTTAAGGCCGATGAAAACGAAATTTCGGAGAAACTTACAGAAGACGGAGTTAAAATTGAGAAGGTTGAGCATTTAAAACATGCCTACAAGGTCATAGCTGCAAAGCAACCCCTAATCCGCACGGCAAGCTTCCGAGAAGGATTATTCTACATCCAAGACAAAGCAAGCTGTTTCGCAGCAGAAGCAACAAACCCAAAACCTGGAATAACGCTCATAGACGTTTGCGCTGCGCCTGGAGCCAAAACTACGTATTTAGCACAACTTATGCAAAACCGCGGCGCCATGTACTCAATGGATTACTCAAAGCGTCGAATGATCGTCTGGAAAGATGAGGTTACTCGCATGGGCGTTGAAATTGCTGTGCCAATAATTGCTGATGCATGTAACCCGCTGCCATTCAAGATAGAAGCAGACACCATAGTTTTAGACCCGCCCTGCACAAGCACAGGCACCTTTAGAAAGTTGCCTTCAGCTAAGTGGAGGCTTACGAGGCGTTCCGTTGACAAGATGGCTGAGATTCAATGGCAGATGATAAACAGTTGCGCGGAGAATGTGAAATCTGGAGGCGCTTTAATCTACTCTACATGTAGTATAACGGTTGAAGAAAATGAAATGATTATTGAACGTTTTCTGAAATGGCACACAGAATTTTCACTAAGTGAAATAACGCCAAAAATAGGCTTGCCAGGCTTGAGGGGACTGGAAAAGTGCCAAAGGCTTTATCCGCATATCCACCAGTGTAACGGATTCTTCATCGCAAAAATGTTAAAGGAATAAACCTAACGCCTAGAATTAAGGTTTGTAGGCTATTGCCTGCAGGTGTCCTGCTAGTGCCAATGCGTCTGGTTTCTCACATAAGGTAAGCTCAAATTGAAGTATCTTGCTGAGCAAATCTTCGGAATACTCTCTTTTCAAATAAACCTCTTTCTTTATTCGCAAAGGCATAGTTATCACTTTTCCAACAATCTTTTCCAAATGAAATCCATTCCGTTCTAGCATTGTTCGAAACTCCTCCGGAGTCCATGTATAAATTTTGACTTTGCCGTCTTCAGTCATGCATTCATGTTCTTCGCTGACTAAAACTTTGAATGCTCTGTCAACATTATCAACGCTTGGCTTGCCTGATAACGAAGCTAAGGATTGAACGTATCGGTTTTGTGCTGAAACTATCAATGGGGTTTTCTTCTTTAGAATTCGCTTCAGTTCTTTTATGGCAATGTCTGGATCTTTGAAGAGAAAAAGGGCGTGTTCGCAGAGAATCATGTCAAAGGTTTCATCCGCATAGCCTGTTTTCGTGATGTCGCCCTTTTTTATGATAATCTTATGCTGAAGGGCTTCCTCTTTCACTCTCTTTTCAGCTGTTTTTAACATTCCTTCTGAAGCATCCATCAAAACCACCTTGCAGCCCTTTCGTGCCATCCGAATTGCCCAGCGACCAGTTCCTCCGCCAGCATCAAGAACTAGGGCGTTAGTATCTGTTGGAACGTATGGTTCAAGATATTTCCACGTAATCGCGTCATAAATCCGAAAGTATAAAGTGCCAAAGACTTCATCGTAGCTTTTCGATCTTTCATCATAATAAGATTTTACTTCTTCCATTCTGGTTACCCTTTTCGTGATTTTTCCATAAAGCATAGAATCTCAAAAATCGTTTTTGCTGCTTGAATCGCTGATATCCCTTGGTCGTAGTTTGGTGCAACCTCAACAACATCAAAACCTATCACACGTTTATCACATATGCCCAATAAAATGTCAAGCAAAGTGCCCATTTCGAGGCCTTCTGGTTCTGGGTTCTGTACTGCTGGGGCGTATGCTGGGTCGAGAACGTCCATGTCGATGGATAAGTAGATGCTTTTGTATTTTGCAAGTTTTTCCTTCAGCTGTTTTGCGATATGTGCACTTCCTTCAGTTCTGATTTGCTGCGCAGTCAAAAACTCTATTCCAGCCTTTTTTGCATAGGCTAGTTCTTCTTTGCACACCGCTCTTGTGCCAACCTCGATGATTTTAGCTGTTTTTGCCTCTTCGTTTATTCTACGCATGAAAGTTGTATGTGAAAGTTTCAATCCCAAAAACTCGTTTCGTAAGTCCAAGTGCGCATCAAAACTCACTATCGCTGTTTTTGAGGCTTTAGTGCCTAAGCCTTTCGCAATGCCTAGGGTGATTGTGTGTTCTCCACCGATGGTTACTGGTATCTTCCTAGCGTCTAAAAGGTCTTTAATGACAAGCTCGATTCTTTCCAGCGTTTTTTCCGTGTTGGTAGATATGTGTAAATCGCCCAAATCATGCAGTTTCAAGTCTTCAACATCTATGCCTGTGCGGAAACTGTAAGTTTCTATGTTGAGCGATGCTTGCCGAATTGCGTTTGGTCCAAACCTCGCTCCAGTTCGATATGTGCTTGTAACATCGAATGGAACGCCGAAAATTATGTAGTCTGCCTTATTAAACGAGTTTTGAAAGCCGCTGAAAATGTTTTGTTGCGACACAAAAAGCTCGTGATGACTCATCTGTTTTCCTTCCTTCTTACAATGCTTATTTCTGCTGAGAAGTTCTAAGCTTTTTCGTTATTTTAGCTTAATAGGGCGAGCTAATCTAGAACGGCAACGCCTTTCCTTATTTTATAGAAGTACAAAGCGATGCCTAAAATTAAAGTTATGATGCAAAATCCATAGATAACACTGTAACTACCATAAGCTGACAACACATCAAGGAAAGGGTTGCCTTGCAACGGATAAAAGGGCCTTATGTCTTCGTAAAGAAAAGAGTCTAAGAAAACATGAGAATATACACCTACAAAAGATGTGAACAATATTTTTTTGAAAGTAGACTTCTGCGAAATTCGGAAGAACATCATAATTTTGTTCAACAAACCCCTAAACGGATAAACAACGACAGCTACCAAAATAGCTAGAATGGACGAGCCTAAATAGGAATGTAAAAAGCCGTGAGCCGAGTACTCAGAAACTTGGAAATACATAACATAAAAAGGCTCCACATCCAGTATGACACTTGCCACCAAAAGGGTTGGCAAATCAAACGCAAAAGACAAAACCAAACCGAAAAGAAGAGCTGGACCCAGATGGAAAGGAGTGAGAGGCATAACGCTAACCTTAACCATCTTTATGAAACGTTTATTAATATTAGAATTTCCAAAAAAGAGCTTAGAAGAAAACATTAAATTTATTAACGTTGCTGTCAATGCATTAAAGTTAAAAGGCGGTTCTTGAATGTCGCTTAAATCCAAACTTAAAATTGAAAATCTTGGAATGTTTGCAGTTTTCGTTTTTTATGCAATTGTTGGAATAGTTTGTTTTGCTGTTTTGCCTATGGCTGGTTTTCCCCCACACATTGGCATCATCGCTATTCTAAGCCTGATGACTGCCTATGGTTTGTTTAAGAAGCGAAGTTGGGCGATCTGGATTGTTTTTATGTTATTCTTTGTTACCACAACGTTTTCAGCATTTACTCTTTACTATGCTTTGGAAAACAACTTACTTCTTAGTGTAAGCGTTATTGCATATCTCATTTTAACATGGATTTCCACCGTGTATATTATAATGAAAAGAAAAACCTTGGAGAGCTAAGCTTTCATATCAAACCATAATGCTTAATCACACGTAAAGCTTCTAAAGTTGCATTTACCGCATATTCTTCTCCATCCATAACTACTAAAAAAGCTGCACTGTAACTTCTTCACCTGCATCAATAAATTGCTGGTCTTCAGCTATTTCTACAAATCCATCTGCCTTTGCAAGAGTTGTTATAGCCCCTGAAAGTCCCGTGGGAACAGGCTCAGCCACTAGTCTATTTGATTTCTCACGTTTAAGGTTAACCATGATGAATGTTCGTCTACCTTTTGCTGGAAACATCCTCATACTAGCTAAAGCGTTAACCTTCTCCGCTTTTTCCGCTTTTCTGCCACACATGCAAAGGATGAGTGGGCGGGCAAGTAAATGAAAAACTAGCAATGCGGAAGTTGGATGTCCAGGAAGCGAAAAAACCAGTTTCCCATTTACTAAAGCAACTGTTGTGGGCTTTCCAGGTTTAATGGCGATTCCACAGACAACCACCCCTGGCTTTCCAAGCGAATTCAATGTTTGAGGCATAACATCTTTTGGACCTACAGAAACCCCGCCTGAAGTAACTACCATATCCGCAGATGCCAACGCCTGCTTTAACGCTGTCTGCAACTCATCTCTGTCGTCTTGAAAAACACCCAAATAGACTGGTTCTCCACCGCTTTCCAACACTGCCGTGCTCAAACTGTAAGCGTTTATATCATAAATTTTCCCTAGAGGCAATTTTCTGCCTGGTTCGGTGATTTCTGCGCCTGTTGAAAGAACTGCTACATGTGGAACCGTGTAAACTTTCACTTTTGCCATGCCTAACGCGGCTAGAACACCTATCTCCCTAGAGCCCAACAGTTGCCCAATTTTCAGGACCGCTTCGCCCTTTCCAATGTCTGCTCCAGCTTTCATAACGTTTTCATCTTTGGCTGCCGCACTGTAAACATAAAGCTCATCGTCCTTTCGCTCTGTGTATTCAACCATGACAACAGCATCTGCGCCTTCTGGCATTGGTGCACCGGTGACAATTTCAGCCGCTTTGCCGTGAACCACAGAAGTTTTTGGCAGTTCTCCTGCATTAACTGTTCCGCAAATCTTCAGTTTTATCGGTTTGTTTTCCTCCGCTCCGAATGTGTCTTCGGCTTTTACTGCGTATCCGTCAACGGTTGACCGATTGAAGGGTGGAATATCTAATGTAGCGGTTACGTCTTCTGCAAGAACACGATTATGCGCTTCTAGAAGCGGGATTTCCTCAAAACCCAAAGGTTTAGGTTTAAAATTTTGCTTAATAACAGTCTTCGCCTCTTCCAAAGTTAGGAGTTTTCTAAACATCTGCATCACCTTTCCACGTTGTCAAACAAGTGCACCGTGACAGATTCTCCTTTTCCTAATCCTTCCCGATTTTCTGGAACAACAACATATCCATTAGCTTTTGTCATTGTTGAAATGAGACCGGAACCCCGAGCACTTATGGGTTCAGCGAAAAACTCCTCATTATGCTGAAAAACACGGACTCGGACAAAGGTTTTTCTTCCAAGAGTTGTGCTTATCTTTCTTGTTGTTTTTACTTTAACAGTGGGTCTAAGCTCTTCCTGTTTCAATCCAAGCATTCTGAATATTAATGGTCTGGCGAAAACCTCAAACCCTATAATTGCCGCCACAGGATTGCCTGGAAGAATTATTATTGGCTTTCCGTCAGCTGCAGCGAGGGCTGTTGGCATGGCTGGTCGCATGGCTACGCCATGAATAATCACGCCTGGTTTTCCGATTTTGTTAACGGTTTCTGGAACGAGGTCTGAAACTCCAACGCTTGTTCCGCCAGTGATTATTAGTGCATCAGCTTTTTCAAGTCCAGATTTTAATCTTCCAAGAATCTCATCTACATCATCTTTTGCAATACCCAAATCTACTGGGTCAATATCTAACTCGCGGCATAGAGCTGAAAGAATAAGCCTATTAACCTCGAAAATTTGATCTTCTCGCGGTTTTTCACCTATACTTACAAGTTCGTTTCCAGTGGCTAAAATGGCAATTCTAGGCCTTTCAACAACCTTAACTTCTGTGATTCCTAAAGCTGCTATTAACCCTAAGTGTTGAGGTTTCAAGTGGGTTCCAGCCTTTACAGCAACCTCCCCCTTTGAGACATCTTCACCTTTTTTCGCGACATTCTCGCTTGGCGTTACTGGAAGCCAAACCTCGATTTTTTCGTCAATTCGCTTAGTGTTTTCTAACATCACAACAGCATTTGCACCTTTTGGTATAGGGTTTCCAGTCCAAACTTGCTTTGCATGTCCCTTGCCTATTTCTTTTTCATCTGTGATTCTGAGGGTTTTTGGCTTAAACTGTGATGCGTCAAAAGTGTCTTCTGCTTTAACAGCGTATCCATCCATTGCAGATCTATCAAACCTTGGCAAATCCTCTTCTACAACAATGTTTTCTGCCGAAACACGGTTCAGAGCCATGTGCAAGGGAACAGTAACGGTCTTCATCCGCTTAACTTTTAGTCTGTCAAAAAACAGTTGTAATGCCTCTTCTATAGAGGTGAGTTTTTGGAAGCCTCTTAACCGCGCCAAAATGGCACACCCATAAACAGCACTACAAACTGCATACAAAAAGGTATCGCATCAAGCCATTCAAAGCTTTTTTTAAACCATTAAATACTAAGAATTGCCAATAGCATGAACGGTGTCTAGATGAGCAGGAAGTTTGACGACTTTAAAGCAGAAGTATGGAGACGCTTTAATGATTATCAACACGTATTTTTAGCAACCGAAGAAAGCAACCAGCCACGAGTCAGACCTGTAACTCTAGTCAATTTTGACCAAAAATTCTGGGTTCTCACAGGAACAGATAGCGCAAAGGTCAGACAAATACACGAAAACCCAAAGGTAGAATTCTGCCTATTATTTGAAGAAGGAGAGCATCAAGGTTACATACGAGCCAGTGGACTTGCCACGATCATCAAGGATAGAGAAACAAAGGCTAAACTCGCAAACCACTGCCACTTTTTCAACGAACACTGGAAAAGTTGCGACGACCCAAATTATACTTT
>CAYZEP010000057.1:0-6642 GCA_964477645.1 uncultured Candidatus Bathyarchaeia archaeon
CCGGGATCGCAAGCTTGGAAGGCTTGTGTCCTAAACCAGTCTAGACGACGACCGCACTGGCTTCTTCTAATGCAATGTCTTCTAATTTAAGTTTGGCAACTAAATTTCTTTTCTGCACAAATCACGGTTTCTCGTCAGGCTTGAATAATCTTTTCTCATGCTTCGGCTTAGGCTTAAAACTCCCATGATACTGAGGCATTGAAGTTCTTTGCCGCTCCAAATTCTTAATCCTAGCATAAAGCTTCGACACCTTAGTTTTAGATGGTTGCTTAGGTTTTGGAATGCGAACAGGAACGGGAGTGAACGGTTTTTTAATCTTGCCACGAGAGGCTTTTCTTCTAAAGGTTTTAGGCTGCACACGCTTTGCTCTTCTGAAAATCACGTAACCCTCTTTCAAATTCACTTCCTCAGTTTCCCAGCCAGCACCCAACCAAGACCTAGCATGCACATTAGTCGGCGTGTTACTCCACCATTTTTCAGTCTTATACGCACTCATCGGCAAATTATCGCCAATTATCCCATCAATCTTCGCAAAAGAAAGCTTAACAACACCCGTGAAAGAACCCCTAAACTTCAAATAACCAGCAAGCCCAGCGTACTTGGAAACAGGCTTTGGCGAAACAATTCTTCTTGCACAGTGAAGACACAACAGTTTGGTCGGGTCGCCTGTCGCAACATCTGGAACCATGCAATCTCTGCAGTACAACCGCCCACATCTCATGCATCGCCTAAGATAGCCATATGGAAGAACCCTGCCGCAGATTCCGCATTCGTCTTTCAACGGCATCCCAAACCACTAACAAATGCAATGCATGCTTTCACTAGTTATAGTAGAGGCTTTTGATATAAACCTCGCTTAACCTTTACCAGTATTCGAATTCCACAATAAAACTTATAGATGACCTTACCCTCGTGCTCAAATCGTGGATTGAATGCTTTTTAGCGAGCACTTACACGAAAAAGCAGAAGAGTCAAGGCACAACGAAACCATCGGATACCTAATAATTATAATAGGCTCCATATTCTTTATTGGAGGCTTACTTGAAACCGTAATAACAGTTGAAAACCCAGAATGGTTCCTAATAATCCCATATCATCTAACGCCACACCCATACAGCCTTCTGGGTTTATCCCTAACATCTGTCGGTCTTGTTCTGATTTTTTTAGGACTAGTATTAAGCATTCACTATGCAAGAGACAGATCATGGTACATGAAGGAACTGCAGAAAGCACGCTTACTAGAAGAGCAAAGAATGAAAATTGAGAAGAAAATAAAATCAAGCTTAAAAAGCCAAACGCTGCCCAAAACGAAGAAAAAGAAAGAATGAAGCAACTCAGCCTTTTACAACAGCCAAAGGAACAACCCTAGCAACCTTTGTGGCTATCCCAATTTTATCACTTACATCTGCAACCATGTCCACATTTTTATAAGCAGGATCCGCCTCCTCAGCCAAAACGACAGAGCTCGCAGCTCTAACATAGATTCCACGTTGTTCCAAAGCCTTCTTTATGTCTCCACCCCAAAATCTTCTTTTAGCAGCCGTTCGGCTCATCATTCGACCAGCTCCATGCGCTGTCGAACCGAAACTTATCTGCATGGCTTTTTCTGTGCCCATTAGAAGCCAAGAGCTTGTCCCCATGCTTCCTGGTATTAGCACTGGCTGTCCCGCAGAACTGTAGTCTGGCGGAATTTCTGGATGCCCAGGCGGAAAGGCGCGTGTTGCACCTTTTCTGTGGATCCAGACCTTCTTCTGTTCGCCGTTGACTTTGTGGTTTTCTATTTTTGCAATGTTATGGGCTACGTCATAGACCAATTTCAGTCCAAACTTTTCTGGGTCTTCTTTGAAAACTTGTTGGAAGCTTTGTCTAACCCAGTGCATTATTGCCTGGCGGTTTGCAAAGGCATAGTTAACGGCGCATGCCATTGCTTGATAATAGTCTTCTGCTTCATTGCTGTTTCCGGGAGCACATGCAAGCTCTCGGTCTGGCAATATGATTTTATATTTGTGCACTGCCCTCTCCATAACCCGCAAATAATCTGAGCATGTCTGGTGGCCGAAGCCTCTGGAGCCACAGTGGATCATAACGGTTACTTGTCCTTCATGTTCTATTCCGAAGATTTTAGCCACTTTAGTGTCGTAGATTCTGTCCACTTTTTGTATTTCTAGGAAATGGTTTCCTGAGCCTAACGTGCCGATTTGTGTTAGTCCCCTATTTTTTGCTGTCGTTGAAACTTTGTCTGGGTTTGCGTTTTTCATGCATCCGCGTTCTTCGCAGTGTTCGGCATCTTCATGCCAGCCTAATCCTTGGTCTATAACCCACTGAACACCTTCGACTACCAGTCTGTCCAGGTCTCCAGGTGACATTCTTAAGTCTTTTCGGCGGCTTCCAAGCCCGCATGGAACATTGTCAAAGATTGTGTTTGCTAGTTGTACGAGTTTTGGTCGAATGTCTTGTTCTGAGAGGTTTGTAGTTAATAGGCGAACGCCGCAGTTTATGTCGTAACCTACTCCTCCAGGACTGATTACGCCTTCATCGTAGTCTGTTGCGGCTACGCCGCCTATTGGAAAACCATAACCTTCGTGTCCGTCTGGCAAAGTTATAGAATATTTGTAGATGCCTGGTAAATGGGCAACATTCACACATTGTTCAAGGGTTCTGTCCGTCTGTATTTTCTCTAATAGGTCTCTATTGGCAAAGACTATGCCTGGAACCCGCATGTTCGGTTTATATTTTGGAATGTGCCAAGTGTAGTCGTCTATTTTTTCGAGTGGAATTTTTTCTGAGGGGGAACGTCCTTCGCCTTCTTCGCCCATTTTTTCACCCACCACAGAAAAAGGGAAAGAACGAATATAAACTATTTTGGTGTTTACACCAAAACAGAGATTACATGGAAACGTTGCCAAATTTCTCTACAAAATCAATAAAACCTTGCACGCTCTCTCTAAGTACAGTTTCGCTCAAAATTGGATGAGTTTTAAGAAGTTCTGCGGCTTTTTTAGCAGCATTATCATTTTCAAGTATTCTTCTAGTTATTGATTCCAAGCTTTGTTTGTTTTCTATTCCTTGCTTTGCGATTTTTGCCCAGAGTTTAAGCTGCTTTGCATATGTTTGGAGCTTTTCCACAGCGTTGCTGGCTTTGCCAAAGTGACTGTAATACAAAGCCTTGGGCTTTAAGCTGATTAGTTTGTCTAAAGACTGTAGTGCAATGTCTAGACGGAAGGGCGAGGGCGTTGTTGGTACAATTACGCTGATTTCGTTCAGGTAGACTCCAGCTGCATCACCTGGGAATAGTCCGTCAGTCAACGTTTCATAATAGCTTAGGTGGTGTGAAGCGTGTCCAAGAGTTTCTATGACTTTTAGTGTAACGTTGTTTCCAATGTCGAAAATCATTCCATCGGTTGCTGCGATAATTCTTTCTTCTGGAACAGGTTCGGGTTTGCCGTACATTTCTGTGATGCGTCCCAAAACATCCCTTGATTGTTGCCAAAGTTTCTGTGGATTTGCCAAGTGAGGTGCTCCTCTTTGGTGAACTATGACTTTGGCTTTGGGCAGGTGTTTCAATAGTGTTCCGGCGCCTCCGCCGTGGTCTAGGTGAATGTGCGATATAGCGACGTAGGCTACGTCTTCGGGTTTTGTGTGTAATTCTTTTAAGCTAGAAAGCAGATTTGGCACTGATGAGGTGGGGCCTGTTTCAACGATTGCGGTTTGTTTTCCTTTTAGGATGTAGCTGGCGATGAAGTTTTTGATTCCAGCGGTTTCGAGATCGACTAGGTGGATGTGGTCTTCAAGTTTTGTTGTAGGCATTTTAACACACTGCGGTTTTAAATAGAATCAAGTCGTCACATACGCTGTTTTAAACGTTTTCATCGTGAACGTTTTAAGTTGATTAGCTTTACTTTTAATTGTGGGTCATTATGCTTTTGAGGATAGTTCGGGATTTGACGTCTGAGGAAGTGGAACAGAAAATCAAGGAGTTTGAGAAGGAGTTTAGTATGCCTTTTGAGAGGTTTGAGGAGCTTTTTCTTAAAAAGAAGCTAGACGCTAAGTTTGTAAGAGCCTATTTTGAGTGGGCTGAGCTTGTGGATAGTTATAGGGGTTATGTTGAGGAGGGAACGCTTGATTATACGGTTGAGGAGATTAGAGATCTCAGTCCAGAGCAGGTTGCTTTGTTGACGCCGAGGAGGATTGAATTGTTGTTTCGGATTGCCGCTTTGAGGGTTGAGTCAATAAACGATTTGGCGCAAAAGGTTAGGCGGAATGTAAAGAATGTGTATCAGGACTTGCAAGTGCTGGGAAAACTTGGTTTTGTTAAGTTGAATAAGCAGAAGGGAAAGGCGTTAATTCCAGAGACTCTTGTGAAGGAAATAGCATTCCTAATACGCTAAACAAGCCTATGAGACAAAACGGCAAGACTTGCTATGTTTACAGGAAGCCCATCAATACCAAATACAAAATGTGTTATGATTGCTGGAAAAGGCATCAACAATCTTAGTGAAGTTTACTTCAGTAGGATAATCCTTCCTTTCAAGCCTTGTTTTGTTCCTGAGAAGAGCAAGACGCAATTGCCATCTTTCCCAAATGCAAGAGCAGTTTTGAGAGCATTACCGAGACTATCTCTTGCCAGCCACTTTGATTTATAGTCCTTTATGCTTCTTTTCTCAAATGAATTAACTTGAATGGCTACTATGTCTGGGTTAGGTTTCTGGTTCAGTCCCCTATCAATGGGGCTTGAAAGGTCGGCATATTTGTCATATGAACTAAGTCGTTTTACCTCAATCTTTTTGTTGTTGATTATCAAGTCTGGATGTTTTCCAAGCTTCACGTCAAACCCGTAATACTTTGCTACTCTTGCAAGGAAGCATTCAGAAGAAACGTTCGAAAGATATCGTCTCAATCCTTCAGTTTTTGCGAACGCTCGCCAAGGTCTTCTGTCTATCCATTTTTCAAATTTACGGACATGATTTCTAATTTGTTGTCCAAATTCCGCTATTTTTGGTCGTGTGTCAACTCCAGCCAAATTGAGTTCATAAAGATTAACCATTAGAGAAAAAATGTGAATGTTTTCTCCTTCATCACGTCCCGTCACCAATAGACTCGCCAGAGAACAAGATTCAAGAGCCATCTGTAGGTTTTCTTCACTAACCCTAGTTTCCTTCACTAACCAATTCCATGAATCCAGAGCATTTTGGACATTTCGAGCACCAAAAAGCCAAGGGTCATACAATATATGACCTAAACCTACAAAATTCCCTTTAACCTTTAAACCTATTTGACCGAAATCAACTTGGATTCTTCCTTCTTTGATGCTGAAAAGTTCTCCAATATTGAATTCGGCTATCTTTCTCCCATTGTCATCAGTCAGAAACGAAGATTGCTTCTGGTTCAATGCTTTCAAGATATTCTGATGAATCTGTTCCTCGAAATACTCTTGTCTATCAGATTTCTCAAAGAAATTCAACTTGAAGTCTTTAGGGTATATTGAATGTGCATTCAAATAGAACAATAATATCTTGTTTGCGAGAATGCCTTCGTCAAGGTCATTTTCAGCAAACGATTTGCCAACTTTGGATTCATAAATTTTCATGAATTCTTGAATGAGATAGGTTAATCGACAACTATCCACGCTAAGATAGGACGGTTTTCCAAAACGGCAAGAATAAGCTTTGTCAGCTTCCTCAAAAGCTTCTTCTGTCTCGCTTGCATTTATGAGTATGGCATATTCATATCCAACAAAGCGTTTTTCTACGTGCCACGGCACTATTTCGGGATATTGTTCCAAAAGTTCTTTTTGCTTCAACGTTTCTGCTATGAATAGTGTGAAGGAGCAAGCGGTCTTCAATTCCTCTCCAGTATTTGTTGTATGACCTTGGTAGGTTGTGCCAAGTTGAGGACAATAGCTTTGCCACTCTTCTCTTTCCAAAAGAAGTGCTCTGATTGTAGGCGGTTTTTCTTCTTTCAGTATAGGAGAGTCTTCAGCTACGTAGCCCATCGACAATAATGCTCTTCCAACCATATACCACAAATCGTTTGGAATACGAATGCTTCTTGCCATAACTACTTCCTTTCTACGCTTTCATCAATAGAACTATTTTCCATTGCAGTTTATAAACCAGTTTGATGCGGTCCTCATTTGGAGAAGACCGAGATATCCGCAATTAGATTTCAGGGTTCTCCCGAAGTCCTCACTTTTTGTTGGCTTTTCGGAGTTTCTAATATATTGCTTTGAAGTAAGACAATCTTACACAGAAACGTTGCACCCGTAACGCACTACCAACTCACACATCACTCATTCCCAAACCAGAAGCGCTAATAAAATGTAGCCAACACATATAACATAACAATCAAAGTACTCAAAAAGAGGAAACACTATGAAACAAAAATCAAGCCGATTCTCAGAAAAAGCAGCAAACTACTTCAAGCAAGACTACAACTGCGCCCAAAGCGTCCTGCTGACCATGCAAGAATACTACGGCATTAGCAGGAACAGGTTAATCCCAAAAATCGCCACAGCTTTTGGAGGAGGAATCGGGAGACGCGGCTCACTGTGTGGAGCATTAACAGGCGCCATAATGGCCATTGGGTTAAAGCATGGAACCAACAAGACAGTCTTGATAGAAAAAGAAAAGGCATACGAGATAG
>CAYZEP010000058.1:0-6605 GCA_964477645.1 uncultured Candidatus Bathyarchaeia archaeon
GCATCTCCTCTGTTCCGATAGCGATTTTGCTTACTTTTAGGTCTTTTAGGAAGCGACTTCTGGTTATTTCAGCTGCGTCAACAGCTGTGGTAATTGCTCGTCCTCTGGCCTTCAAGGTTATTTCTTTAGCATTGCTCGCGGATAGGCCTGTAATAATCGCTAGAACATAGTCCATTGGTGGTTTACTTCCAATGAAAACAATTCCCGATTTTTCCGCCATTTTCCATCACTCCTTTCATCATTGATTGTAACGTGTAACGTTGCTGTATTCTTCTCGCCCTTCAACAACATAACGCTACTGCCCTATACTGCGCATACTTCCTTATAAAGCAACTAAACAACAGAGCAGCCTGAGAATCTAAAGGCGGCCTTCTCCGCTTTCCTCACCTCCCCTTTTACGCTCATAAACAGAAGAATAGCTTAACTGATAAGCTATTGACACCTTCCATGTCCAACACGCCTTGTTTTGCCCTTTTATATTCGCTAGATAGAAAAAGGGGGGTTTGCGGGAGACTTCTCCACTCAATCAAGTATAAGAGTTTAAACTGAAGTAAGAGCTGGCTTAACTGTTTGTGACATTTCTTCTAGCTTGCCTGAAGCCTTAAGTGCTTCTGTGACTTCCTCGTCGGATGCTCCCCGCTTAATTTCTATTTTGTCCTGAATAGGTTCGATGTGATTTATGTTCGTCCTTCGCCTTTTTATTCCCGTCACTGTTTTTGGACCAGTTATTAACACGAAGCTCTTGTCCATAACGTCAACTATCACGCATTTTCTTCCAGCCTCTCGACCAGCCAGTTTCACGCAGATTCTACCAACCTCTATTGCAGGCATATCAAAGCCTCTTTAGAAGAGATATAAGAAAACCACTCAAACATGTATTTATAACTTCACTTACAAAATACGTCTTAAATCATAAACCTTTCAACGACATTGTAGAGGACGCTTGTTCCGAACACTAGGTTTTCTATGGAGATTCGCTCGTCTATGCCGTGAATCATTTTCAAAATTTTCCCGTAGGGCATATCTGCAAGCATAGGCTGAAAACCGTAGCATGTGCTGCCCATTTTTCTGAAGAAACGGGAGTCGGTTCCGCCAGTAAGCATATTCGGCGTCACAGAACAGTTTGGTTCAAACTCTTTCAGAGTGCCCACAATCCGCTTATAAAGCGGTGTGTCTGCTGGTGATTCAGAAGGCTCGTTGGCTTGAATTATTTCGAAATCTAATTTTTCTAAGTTAACATCTTTTAGCAAGTCTTTTATTTTATTCATGGCTTCCGTTGGAGTTTGTCCGGGCAGAACCCTGCAGTCGAAAATGGCTTCGCATTCCGATGGAATTATGTTTTCTTTTACACCTCCATGAATTACCGTAGGCGCAATAGTCATTTTAACCATTGCTCGCAACTCTTCAGCCATGGCTTTGTCTTTCTGCGCTAACATGTCCAAAATTTGGTCGCCTCTTGACGGGTTCTGAAGCAAAAGCGACAAAGCTTCTCGTGAAGTTTCATTTTGCTTTGCAATTTCGCTGATAAACTGCTTTACAGTTGGCACAAGAGAGATTTCGGGATGATAGTTTCCAAGTTTTTCAACAACTTCGTTCATGCGTAATATGGCATTGTCTGCCGCGCCGGGCACTGAACCATGCCCAGGCGTGCCTTTTGCTTTAACCTTAAACCATAGAATTCCTTTCTCTGCCGTTTGAATTGTGAAAATATTTTTGCCGTTAACAGGAATTGCCAGGCCTCCGCCCTCGTTTATAACGTAGTCTGCTCGAACTTTCTCTGGATGGTTGCGAACTAACCAGCCTGCTCCTGCCTCTCCACCCTTTTCCTCGTCGGCTGTTGCAGCCAGTATTACATCGCCTTTGAGTTTTACATCATTTCTTTTCAGAAGTTTCATAACCATAACTTCCATAGCAGTCATCGACTTCATATCCAATGCGCCACGCCCCCAAACAAAACCATCTTTGACCACACCTCCAAACGGGTCTACGCTCCACTCTCTGGGGTTTGCGGCAACTACATCCAAATGCGAAAGTAAAAGTAGGCTCGGCTTTTCGCCTGTTCCCTTAATTCTTGTAATTACGTCTCCTCTTCCCGAGGTCGACTCAAAAAGTTCGCATTTGAAGCCTTCCTTTGCCAAGGTTTCAGCCAAGTATTTTGCTGCTTCTGTTTCATTTCCAGGAGGGTTAGTTGTGTTTATCCGAATTAAATTGCTCAGAAAATCTGTAATCTCTTCTTTGATTTCTTTCAATAATTGGGCACACATTCCAGAGTTCACCTATTGATCAGATGTATAGCTCTAATTCACTTAAGATTTTACTGCTCTAACATGTGAGGTGGAAAGCTCCAGCAACTCGCTTGTTAGACTTTAAAAATTTGTTGAACGTTTCACATGCTTCTCTTGTCGGTTGCGCAACTAGCTCAATTCCATGGGATTTAAGAGTGCTCTCCACTTCAGGTGAAACTTTCACAATTCCATAGTAGCCTGTGCCAACGACGAGAACCTCTGGTTTTGGTTCATGCTGGAGTATTTCCCTTAAATCTTCGACGTAAAGCTTATGTCCCTCTTTCCTCCACCAGCCGTCAATAATCTTTTCTGGGAAAACTATTACGTCACTTGTGTATCTTTTATTATCTATGACTATGAAACCGAACTCGTAAGAGTCAATCAATTAGCAGACACCAAATTACTGTATGTCTTTTAGAAATTTAAAACTCTTCAATTTGCAGGAGTGAAGATTTTTTCACATCAGTATCTAAAATGCTTGTTTGCCCATTAAGATTCTTATTTTAGAAAGTCTATAGGTCTCTTGGGGCACTTAAATGCTCAGTCAGCAACCTCAAGTTCCTTCTCAATTACGTGAATATTGCCCGACAAAAACTGTGGGCCTGATATCTGATACGCACATACCCTCGAGAGCTAAGAACACTCCGAGAAAAGTTTTTGAAGTTTTTGAGAAAGTAGACTTCATAATACATGCAGGCGATTTGGTGCAATTGTCTGTTATTGATGAGTTGGAGCAGCTTGCACCTGTTTTGGCTGTTTATGGAAACATGGATGGACCAGAAATTCGTGGAAAATTGCCGAAACTGAATTCTGTTAAGGTTTTGGATTGGAAAATAGGAGTTACGCATAACCCTAAAGCACTTTTTGGAATGACGAAGATGCGCGAAATTGCTAGGCAGAACGACTTTAATGTGCTGGTTTACGGGCACACACATAGTTCCAGCATAAAATGGGAAGGAAAAACCCTATTCATAAATCCTGGAAGCCCAACAAATCCCCTTCCTCCTTTCATAGCCAAGCCAACCGTGGCTTTGCTGAAGATAACAAAAGAGAAAATAATACCCGAAATAATCCAAATTTAAACATGCTGTCAACGGGAAAGTCAGCGATGAAAGGAAAAAACAAAGGCGGAATTTGGTCATTCATTGACGTAGAAGGGCTAACGGTTATTGACTTTGGAGTTGGAGAATCGACAAAAAAGCTCGTGAATTTGGGAGCAAGAGTCATAGCAGTCGACTGGAATGTGGAGAATCTGATAAAATATGACGATTTGGGTATACCATTAATAAAGTGTGATATAGCTAGTCTTCCATTCAACGCCAGAACTGCTGACCTTGCCGTTTTTTATTTCACACTTCATGAAATCGATCCTCTCGTTCATAAAGAAGCGGTTTCCAATGTGTATAGAGTTTCATCAAAAATTATGGTGGTCGAACCATCTCCTAAAGGTTGCTTAACATATCAGCGATACGCAGAATTATGGCGCAAAGCCATGCATAGCATTGGGAGATTTGAAGATTATCGGCCTGTTTCATACTGGAAGAAGTTAATTGAAAGGTGTGGCTTTGAAATAACAGTTTTAAAAAGAGTGAGACAAGACAGAGATATTTCTCATGAAGTATTGGAAGAAGAAATCCGACGCATAATCGATGAGTGGAGAAAATTATCTGTTGGAAGCAAATACGTGAATGAAATGGACGAGTTTTTGGAATATGCTAAGAGAAATGGCATGAGATGGTCGGATTTAATTGTGATGATAGGTGAATCAAAAGAGTCTTTATAATTAATTTCTGTCAAATAGGTGTTGGTGCTGTTGCATCATACATTTGTCCATAATCACGGTTAAGCCTGCTTTTCTTGCTGTGTCTGCTGCTTGCGTGTTAATTATTCCGAGCTGCATCCAAATCACGTAGGGTTTATCATACAATTTCTTTAATTGAATCGCTTGCTTCACTATTGGTGGGACATCGGAAGAAGGTCTGAAAATGTCAACAATCTCTAGGGTTTTTTGAACTTCAGCTGGCATGTCTAAGAGACTTTTGTAGCTTTTCTCGCCCAAAACTTCTGCTGTGAAAGGATTAATTGGCACTATGCGAAAACCATGTTTCTTCAAATATTCAGCTACTCTATAGCTGTCCTTTGAGGGATCTCGTGACAATCCCACAATGGCAACGGTTCTATATTTCGTCAAAATTTCTCTCAAATCGTTGTCAATCAATTTTTCAACTCCTCATTAAATAAAATTCAAATTAAACTTTCCACCTAAAGACTTTAGTCTATTTGCTTTGTTTTTACTTGATTTTGCGAAGAATAACGATGGTAAACGAGGCGACTGAAAGTAATATTAATAACAAGATTGAATGCAGAAATTCTGGGATTTGTATTGGTCCGTACCATGATAGAGAGTATCCGTCAAAAGTACAGTGAGCTCGAACCGTCGCCATTGGAGTTCCTTCGATTGGTCCCAAATCACATGGGACGGTAAAAATAGTCTCTGGCTGAAGGCTTACAGGGAAACTTTGAATGTTTCCACTAACATTTACTTCAATAGAGTCTACATGATGCAAAGATGTTTGTGGAGAGTGAGAAACAGTGACATTGAGAACGGTGTTGCCGCCATCGTTCCAAACAACTACGTTAGTGACCACGGGAACAACTGCAAATACGGAAGTCACTGAACTAGCACTCATCAAAACTGAAATGACCAAAAAAGTTACAAATGGATACTTGTTCGTTTTTCTCAATATTTTCACCTTTAATTTTTTAGAAAAGCCTTAAGGTATAAGATTTGTGTAGAGGAAAATATAGACCAAAATCCCTAGAATCAACGCTGTCAGCCACAAAGCCGAAGTAGCTCGCATCATTTTCCTTCTTCTTGTACAGTATTGAACAGACCTAAAACGCCAAGAAACAACAAGCCAAATTGCGAAGATTTCTGCTAAAACTCCAAGGATTACATGAGCCAAAGTAATAGTAGAGAACACGTTAAAGGCGTAATTCAATTTAAGTAAGGAGGGCAACATCACAAGAATGAAGGAGAATGTGTTTAATATCACTGCAACTAACATTGTGGCGCCATGTGAAAACAACTTCTTTTTGTTCTTCAACATAAGGCTTAAAGAAAGCACAATCAGAATAGCAATTTGAAAAACAAGATTAATCTGAGCAATAAATGGGTCCATAAACTTCACTTTGTTTTTTAGTAACTGCAAATCAAGCGTATAAATTTTCACTTTAACTTATCTCTCTCCACCGCGCGAGAATGTCGTTCCGCAGATTGTTTTAAAAGCAAAATGTAATGAGCATTCTGACCGTGTGGTCTGCCACTGGAGGTACGCATTCATGGAACGATGTAAAAACCCTTGGAATAAAGAATGTAAGAGCAATAATATTGAAGTTTATATTCTCCTCAGAGGGGAGAGGCTGCCAGTTTGTAGGCGATGCTGGAGCAAATTAGCTCATAGGGATTTGGAGTGGTGAAAAAATGGAAAGGTTCAGCATGAACACGGCGAAGTCTTATCTCGGAAAGAACGTGAATCTTCACTTGAAGGACGGTTCAGTGATAGTGAATGTTCAGTTCTCAGAGATTCTGAAAGACGAGTTCAGAAGAGAAACCTTTGTTAAATGTGTTCCTTACGGGAGAAGAAACGCAATGCGGATACCGCTGAAGATTATTGATTGGGCAGAATTGTTAAACTTGAATCTAGTGTGCTGACTCCTTGTGAGTTTTCTTGCCATGCCTGCTAAATACGGCTATGAGCATGGTGCTAACTATCAACAGTAGCAAGAGTATGATTGAGGGAAACTCTGGTATCCATGTTATGGATAAAGGTCCTACAGCGTCATTTATGACTGTCAGTTCATGAAGATAGTCAATTACTTGCGATACAGTAAATGTTTCTATTCCAGGCGAGAAACGGGCATAGCTGTATTCCCATCTGTTGTGAAGCGTTGAATATGTGGCTAGAATGTTGTTGATGTAGACGTTTCCTAAAAGGTCTGAAAGAAGTACCCCGTCATACTCATATTCTACCATTAACCAGACTGTTTCTTCTTGTGTTATATTTGTTGGAGAATGCGTGATTCCGCCATCTGAGATTTTGATTCTGTCCCAGATGCAATAAACTTTGTTGGAATCAAAAACTGTTATGCCGTAAGTTGGGTCTGAAATTGAGGCAACTGTAAATCCGTATTTGCTCACGTGATTCTTTGTTAAACTATCGTTTAGTGTAATTGAGCCTAGGAAAGTGGCCCCATCATACTCGTAGACTCCAGTCCAGTTGATAGAAGCTTCTGAGCCAACATCTATTCGTGTATCGT
>CAYZEP010000059.1:0-6455 GCA_964477645.1 uncultured Candidatus Bathyarchaeia archaeon
TTGATTTTGTTCGATATTGCTGAGAGATATACGTTAATTGCGTCTGTCATTATTTCTCTGTACGACTCGACTATGTCTATCTGCCTCGTTAGGAATTCGTGCGCAGTATCAAAGAGGCTTCTGGCTTTTGCCGTCATGCATGTTGACTGAGTTTTCCTGAGGTTGAAGATGAGCCCTCTTTCGTACCATAGGATTTTGTTGAAGCTCACCATTCTGGATTTCAATCTAAACAGTCTTCTGATGGTGTCTATGTCCGCTTTCTTCATCACATCCTCTTCCAGAGTGGCGGTAAGTTCTTCCATTTTCTGAAGATGAGAGAAGTTGTTGTCGATGATCTCATCTAGGATGTAATATGTCACGATCGATGGGGGGTCGTTCATTGTTTTGCGCATTCTTGCTTTTGCCAGATCAACTATTTTCCGATATTCTTTCTTTTCGACAGTTATCAGGAAGTCTTTTGAAAATACTATGGTGATAGGATAGATTTTTTTGGAAGCGAGGATTTCGGAAATGACGACAAAGTTGATCACTCCAAAGTCTTGTTCCCATCTCAAACTGATGCTTTGACTGATCTCTTTAATCTCTAGCAGGTCAATTGGTATTTCGGTCTTCTCCGAAACGGCAACCAATTCCTCCTTCGTTGGTTCCTCCAGTTCCAGCCAAACATTCGTCAATCTCAGGTTTCTGAGATCTTCTGGCTTGAGTTCCCTTTTAGAATCGCTGCCAAGATCAATAGAGTTTATCATGCTGCATACACTTCCAATCTCCGATTTGCGTCCTCTGCCGATAAAATCCTTTCCTTTCTAAAGATGCAATTGGCAATCACAAGTCCTGTTGCGAACGCAGCAGCATTCGCGCGAAGGGCAAGTGTTATAAGATTAGAATATGAGGTATTTTTGGTGTCTTTTTCCTTGAGGTGTCTTTAGAGCAGCTTGTACTCAGACACAGAAACATCCGCAACACCCTCATATACATCACCATAGAAAAAGGACTCTTTCAAGAAACAACCGACGACCAATACCACGTAAAAGTCGCCAAAAACACCGAAGAATCCATCAAACTCATAGAAGTAGGCTTCGAATACGTCACTGGCGAATACAACGACGGAGGCAAAATCTTCCGAAAGCGCAAATAGTAAACTTAAACTAAAAGCAGGAAATAATAGGAAAAGGTTTTTAGTTTAGTTGTCATATGAAAGTCTGCAAACGTGTTTAGGAATAGTGTGAGGTAGAATTTAATGTCTGTGTTTGCAGCACCAGGAGCATACGACCGCGCCATAACCGTCTTTTCACCAGACGGACGGCTGTTTCAAGTTGAATATGCAATGGAATTGGTTAACCGTGGAGCAACAATTTTGGGAATTCGCTGCCCCGAAGGAGTGGTTTTAGGAGCAGAGGAAAACGTTGAACCCCTTGAAGAAGCAGAATATTCATGGAAAATTTTCAAGGTTGACGAGCATATAGGGGCCGCAATTGTGGGTTTAAGCTCAGATGCGCGCATCCTTATAGACCAAGCACGGATAAATGCTCAAAGTAACAAATTAACCTATGATGAACCAATAGACACGGAAGTAGTTACCAAAAGAATATGCGACATAAAACAGCTTTACACACAACACGCTGGCGTGAGACCCTTTGGAGTTTCAATAATCTTTGGCGGCGTAGACAAAACTGGAGGCCGCATTTTTTACACTCATCCCAGCGGAACGTACAGGGGTTACAAGGCTACAGCTGTGGGCGCGGGAAGGGAAACAGTATTATCTATATTAAAAGAGGAATACCGAGAAGAAATGAAACTTGAAGAAACCACAAAACTTGCCATAAAATGTTTAGCAAAAGCCTTAGAGGCAAGGCAGCTTCCGCCGAGAATAAAGATAGTAGTGATCCCTTCAGCAAGTCAAAAAATGGAAATGCTAAGCGACGACAAGATTGAAGGTTATATGAAAGAGTTAGGCTTGGGCAAGTGAAATACTGATGGGTGAAAAGTACACCGTCGCCCGCATGACGATAGAAAATGAACACTTCGAAGTCCTTGTAAAACCTCAAAAAGCATTAGACTACCGCATGGGAAAAATAGCGGCAATAACAGAAGTGCTAGTCAGTGAAACCATATTTTCAGACGCAAACAAAGGCACAAAAGTCGCTGAAGAAAGCTTGCGTAAAGCCTTTGGAACAACAGACGCAGTAAAAGTGGCGGAAGCGATACTGAAAAAGGGAACATTACAGTTGACAACAGAGCAACGAAGAAAGATGATTGAGGACAAAAGAAAACAAATAATAGACTTCATATCACGACAATGTGTCGACCCAAAAACAAACCTTCCACATCCACCTTCACGCATAGAAAACGCTATGGAACAAATACGCTATTCAATAGACTCATTCAAACCCGTTGAAGAACAAGCAAGAGAAATAGTTAAACTGTTACGTCCAATTTTACCCTTAAAGATGGAACAAGTATCAGTAGGCATCCACATACCAGCGCAGTATTCAGCAAAAACATACGGAACAATCAAAACTTTCGGAACAATGAAGCGAGAAGAATGGCGTGCAGACGGCTCTTGGTACGGAGTCCTAGAAATGCCAGCAGGATTATACGCTCCATTCCTAGAAAAACTTGGAGAAATAACTAAAGGAAGTGGAGAAGCAAAAATAATTTCTTAAATTAAGCTTTTATATGGACGGTTAGGTGTAAAAATATGCCAACATTTTTTGAAAGAAAACAGCTTGTAACACCGGGAGATTTAATTGCAGAAGGCGAATACATAGCTGGAGAAAACACATACAAGGAAGATAATAAAATCTATGCTTCACGAATTGGACTTGTGGAATACGAAAACAAAAAAGTGGATGTTGTAGCCTTAAGAGCCTTTTACATCCCAAGGATAGGGGACAAGATTATAGGAACGGTCGTAGAGGTTGGATTCAGCGGGTGGACAGTAGACATAAACGCACCATATCAAGCCCTGTTAAGGGCATCAGATGTTTTAAGTAGGCCCTTTAGACCACAAGAAGACGAGTTATCCCAAGTCTTAGATGTAGGAGACTTGGTAGTTGCAAAAGTAGTTGCTTATGATAGAGCACATGACCCGCAACTGACAGTGGGCGAACCGGAGTTAGGAAAAATAACCCGTGGGCAAATATTGAAAATTACTCCAACCAAAATTCCCCGTGTTATAGGTAGGAAAGGCTCAATGATCTCCATAATACAGCAGGAAACAGGTTGCCACATAATTCTTGGACTCAACGGAGTTGTATTAATCACCGGGAAAAATCTTGAAGAGGAACAGTTGGCAATGATGGCTATTCGTAAAATTGATGAGGAATCTCATATAAGCGGTTTAACAGACCGCGTAAACCAAATGCTCAAGGAGGAAAAGACAAAACGGGAGGAAAATAAAAATGAGTCAGAAATCTGAAAAGTTAATTGATAAGAAAGGTTTAAGATTGGATGGAAGAAAACCAGATGAGTTAAGGCAAGTAAAAATCGAGGCAGGTATATTATCAAATGCTGACGGTTCAGCATACATCGAGCAAGGAAAAAACAAGATTTTAGCCGCTGTATACGGTCCAAAAGAAGTGCACCCAAAACATTTGTCACTTCAAGACCGAATGATTCTAAGATGTCGCTACCACATGGCACCATTCTCTGTTCAAGAACGCAAATCGCCAGCACCTTCAAGAAGAGAGGTAGAACTTTCAAAGGTCATCAGAGAATCCCTTGAACCCTCAATCTTCCTCGAATATTACCCGCGAACAGTCATAGACGCTTTCATTGAAGTTTTGCAAGCTGATGGGGGAACAAGATGCGCAAGCATAACTGCGGCAGCCGTAGCTTTGGCAGATGCAGGTATCCCGATGCGGGATTTAGTGGTTGCATGCGCAGCTGGAAAAGTTGACGACACGATAGTATTGGATTTGATGGATACCGAAGACAAGATAGGAACAGCAGACGTTCCTGTGGCTTTAATGCCAAATTTGAACGCCATAACATTGTTGCAGATGGACGGAATATTAACCCCTGAAGAATTTGAAAACGCTATAACTCTAGCTCTTGAAGGTTGTAAAAAAATTTACACGATGCAAAAGGAAGCGCTAAAAACTAAATATGTAAACGTTAAGGAGGCTGAAGAGTAATGGCATCCGTTATTACTCGCGTAAAGCAAAAACAGATTGCACAATTAATTGAGAAAGGAAAACGTTTAGATGGTAGAAGCCTGACAGACTACCGTGAAATAAAAGTTGAACAAGGAACAATTGAACGTGCAGAAGGTTCAGCAAGGGTGCTTCTCGGAAGAACAGAAGTCATGGCTGGAACAAAAATCGAAATTGGCCAGCCATTTCCCGACACGCCTAACGAAGGAGTTTTGACAGTAAACGCTGAACTTGTACCTTTGGCTTCACCAAGTTTCGAGCCGGGACCACCAGACGAGAATTCCATAGAGCTCGCCAGAATTGTTGACAGAGGAATAAGGGAGTCAAAAACCATTGATGTAGAAAAGTTGTGCATAGAGCCGGGAAAGAAGGTGTTTGTCATCTTTGTAGACGTATACGTGCTTAACCATGATGGAAACTTGATAGATGCTTCAGCTTTAGCTGCTATGGCTGCTTTGCTCACCACGAAAATTCCCAAATATGAAATCGAAGAAGGCGAAGTGAAAATTAAGCCGGGTTATACTCCGCTTCCAATGGGAAAGCATCCAATAACTGTTACTTCTGCGAAAATAAACGACAAACTCGTTGTTGACCCATGGTTGGAAGAAGAACAGGTGATGGATGCTAGACTCACAATGGCAATTGATGATGACGGCAACATATGTGCCATACAGAAAGGTGGTAGCGGATACTTTACACTGGACCAAGTATTAGAAGCCGCCAAAACAGCTAAAGACAAGGCTAAAGAAATACGGAAAAAGCTAGACTGGTGAGAGGCACAATGGGGAAAAAAACCAAAAAAGTTGGGCCGACACGCGGGTTTGGACCCCGTTACGGGGCAACTGTTAGAAAACGCTACATCAAAGTGATTACAGAAATGAAAAAGCCCCACAGATGCCCGCAATGCGGATTTCCACAAGTCAAAAGAGTAAGCGTTGGTGTTTGGGGATGTAGAAAATGTGGGTTCACATTCACAGGCGGAGCATATACCCCAACAACAAAGCTTGGAGTGGTAGCAAGGCGTGTAGCGAAAGGGGCACCAGTAGAGGAAGCAGTAAAAGCCGAAGAAGAGGTTGAGTAGTGCTCCCTAGCTTTTGAGTGACTTAAATATTGGTTAAAAGGCATTGTGTTTTGTCTGCTTTACCTTATATTAGGATACAATTTTTGGAGTATAGTTTTTAAGTAAAAAAGAAACAAATAACAATTGGTCTGCACATGAGAGAAATAGTTAAAAAAGCAAAACTTATGAAACCTATGGATGTTGACAAGATCACCATAACTAGGGATCATTATTTTGCCAATGCTTACATAATCGATCTTCCTCTAGATTCTACGCCAGATCACGTTTGGCAGGACATTTTTGAACGAGAATGGAAATCAAGTAGACATTTATGGGATAGAAAACTCTTTGTTGTGGGCGATAAACTTAGGCTTGTAACCACAGCAAATGATATTGAAGATAAACTTGGTTGGGTTAAACAAGTTGTGGAGCAAACCAACAAGGGCATTGACGAGTATCATCGGGAGGCGGAGGCTCGTGCAGTTCAGATGGAGCAGCAACAGAAGAAACAAAGGCTAGAGGAAGAAGCAATTGTTGAAAGGGTTAGGAATAGGCTAAGAAAAATAGCTTGGTAAATAGTTTCAAAATTCGATAAGTTTCCAATGGTGATAGTTGACTTCACTTCTCACGCTTAGTATTTCACGACTAGGATTATGTTTAACTTCTTCATATTTACTGTGGAACAGCATGTCGTCACAAGTAATTTATGGGGTTAGACTATACTCTTCTAATAAGATGATTATGCGTGCTAGATGTAGATGCAAAATTTCATTCCCAGATAAGCGTCGCTTAGAAATAGTTTTTAAGGCTTTGAAACCAGAAGTTGATAAGCCTACTACAATGCGTTCCAGAGCAAGTTTAGAGAAAGAAGACGCATTTTTGATTTTGACAGTTGAAGCCAGAGACACAGTGGCTTTGCGGGCAGCATTAAACGCTTATCTAAGATGGATAAACTCGACGGCAAATGTTTTAGAAGTTTTGGAGAATGTTGTTTAAGCTTGAATGTCAATTTTGTGTTTGTTGCGTAACCTAAATTGAATACCCCTCTCTAGGTTTTTTAGCGCTGAAAACAACCAATAGGGATAGACCCTTCTAGGTTTTCTGAATAAATTTCTAGTAGGCTCTGAATAGGATTATTTTTCACATGTTTTGTGATGAATTAGTGAAGTTGCTGGTTGATGTTCGAGAAAATGCTTAATTAATGGCTGTGCTTATTGCTGTGCAGAATGGAAGGATATAAA
>CAYZEP010000060.1:0-6330 GCA_964477645.1 uncultured Candidatus Bathyarchaeia archaeon
CCATAGTGCTACAGTTCTTCATAGGCATGTATTTCCCAATTGAATATCTTCCTGAGTACATGCAACAGGTCGGCCGTATAATTCCGATGACTTATGCAGCTCAAGCGATAAGAGACATTATGGTTCGGAATGCCACACTGAATGGTATATTCCTTCCAATGGCAACTCTAACAATTTCAGCAGTAATCCTATACCTAATTGGAATTCTTCTCTATAGGAGATGGGTCGAAAAATAACAGCTAAGGCCTATATCCGCCCAGAACGCACAAAGCCAAGGCAGTTGCAATAATGTCTGCAGTTGTGCCAGGATTTAGAAGATTGCTTGAACTTCTAAGCTTGTTGTCGAACTTGTGAAGAAGCTCCTTGCCTATGGAAGTTTCAAGTCCTCCAAATTTCAGAACTTCTTTCGCCATAGAAGAAACTTCTTGGGTTTTTTCAATCCCCACTTTTCTGGCGATAAAAGTATCTGGATATTCTGCTAGAACCTTCAAGAACGTGTGAATTATGGCCGCGTTCAAGTCTTTAGTTTCTCTGATTTGTTCCATTAGATAAGGATAGGTAACATCGAAGGTTATCGGGTAATTGTTGACCCATTCAGAACAAACCCTATCATACTCTGAAGCTATTTTAAAGACTTGAAATAGCGAAATATTCTCTTTGATTATCCTATTCACCGAGCTTGGGTCGTTAATGTCAAGTTCTGGAGCCTTGCCTAATCCGCTGGGGTTGGCGATTTTTATTGCTTCATAAACGTTGACTGCGTCTTCTGGCGTTGTTGATTCCACGACAAACTTCACGTTCTCCCTTAACTTTGGAATTTCGAAGATGTAGTCTTCTTTGGTGGGTGTCATTCCTGCGGCTGTTGCTATGGGAGAGAGCAAGATTACAGTGCCAAGCAATGTGTTACCACCATGCTGCCAAACATTAACATCGGCTATACAGTCCTTTATGACTCGCCCCAGTTCCACATCGCTCACGTGGATTTCTCCCTGAGAAACCGCGACTCCGCGCTCTGCTGCCAATTCAAAATAGGGTGCTGCAGCAACTGCAGAAGCAAGAAAATGCTCATAACGCGTACCCTCAAAACCAACAATTAAATTCACATTCCCAGGTTTATCAGCACTTACTTCAAAGAGGATAGCTAACTCCAGACACTTTGAAATGTGCCTTGCCTTTTCGCATGGATGCATTTGCAGGGGCACTTCCACTAGTATGTGATTGTGCAGAAAGTTTTATTAATGTTGTGTAAAAAACTACACAGCAATGAAAAATGCGACATTGAGAGATGTTAACAGTTGACAATTTCTAAATATCTCACCAACACCGTGTTTTTAGCCTTAACGGGCGTGTGGATTGCTTTAGCTTTGGTATTCGCCTTGATTCCCACTTACCCAATCTTAGGAACCCCTGCCATAATTACCTTGTCAAATAGTTTATTCTCAGGCTTAACAGCACCTTTGTTAGGACCTTTATGGGGCACGCTTTCAGGTTTCATATTCGGATGGCTTGTGCCATACATAAACCCAGGAACATCGATTGGTTTACTCACATTTTTGAGCCCAACAATGGCCGCTTTGATGAGCGGTCTTGTATTATTTAACAGGTGGAAAGAGGCGACATTAATTTTCGCGTTAGAACTCTTGATATGGTTTTCTCATCCTTTTGCATGGTATGAAGCTATGCCAATTATAACGTGGCAATACTGGGTTGTGTTAGCTTTTATCGTGATAACTCCCGTGCGAAGGTGGATTATTAACTCTATAATCACCAGAAACCCAGCGAATCTGACAATAGCCTTATGGTGTCTTGCTTGGATTGCACGGATAGGAGGAGACGTTGTAACTGGAAACAACATCGCTGTATGGGTTTTAAATTGGGGCATACCAGATTTGTATCCATGGTGGGCTCCAATGACCGTTTATTACGCTATTGCGGATTCTCTAAACTGCCTTGCAGGGGCAATCATCGGAACAGCAGTGCTTCTAGCCCTAAAGAGAGCTAACATAAAAATACTTGCAGTAGACTTTCTAGAGCCTAAAACTCAAGAAGGCAAACAATGGAAGCAAGAGAAGGAGAACTCATAGAGACTGAAGCAGGATTGATTTTCGATGTTAAAGGTTCAGTTCATCCACCAAACAAGATAATCGGCTTTCCACGCTTTATCCTAGATCCTTCCGGTAATCGTGGTCGCGAAGGCTATGCGTACAAGAAAGTTTACAGTCTTTCTGCACGTTTCAATTTCCTAGAGCAGAATTTCCCGCATTACATAGTTTATGACCCTGTTTTTGACGAAAAGCTCTGCGAGGTGCCATTAGAAGATGTGAAATACCACTATAAACCTGCTAACCGTTTGCGGGAACTTCGAAGTGACGAACAATTGGATGAGTTAGAAGGAGACACACTCGCCTTTATCGCGCTTCTAAAAGGTCATGCAAAAGTGTCTTGGAGTAAAATGGGAATTTCAGGCTCGCTTCTGGTTAGACTGCACAGGGCTGATTCTGACATTGACCCTGTAGTTTATAGAAGTGAAAACTGCCGCAAGGTCTACGAGGAGTTAAAGACGTTAATGCAAGATGCGGAAAGCCCTGTCAAAGCTTACTCTATGAAGGAAATGCGAAAGCTTTTCCGTTTTCGCGTAAAAGACACGCAGATGTCATTCAGAGACTTTGTGAAGACGGAGTCGCGGAAGGTTTTACAGGGAAAATACAAAAATAGAGACTATTTTATGCGGTTTGTTAAGGATTGGAATGAAACGAAAACTGAGTACGGCGCAGTACGATATAAGAATGTTGGATACGCCAAAATCAGAGCATTGATTGAGGATGATTCAGAAGCTATTTTCACGCCGTGCAGTTACAAAATCAAGAATGTTGAGTTCCTTGAAGGAATGTGCTTTCCAATCGAGGAAGTGGCGTCTTTTCGCGGTAGATTTTGTGAGCAAGCCAGAACTGACGAAGCTGTCATTGTGCAAGGAAAAGTTGAACGTGTCATAGACGATGGGCAAAATCGAGAGTATTTCAGGATTCTGCTCGGAAATAAGCCTTCAGACCATATGGTACTAACATAGCGTTAAGCTGGAATAACCTTCAAAACTTGCTCGTAGTATCTTGGGCAATATGTTAATGTTACTTGGTGAAAGCTGCCTTCGGGGGTTGTAGTCTCTTCCAGGTTTCCTTCAACATAGACTTTCTCGTCTTTCTTTGCTTGCATCCGAAACTCCTCCATGTAAGAAACTACGCGCCTGGCTTCATTAGCACCAGTTGTTCCAGGCAAAACTTTTAGGGGTTCGATGCTGTAAACTGACGGAATAAAAGGTGCATCATCATCTTCTGTTATGCGTGCGAACATTTTAGCCCAGCCTTTCTGCACAATTTTCGTTTCAGAAAAATGCTCGCCTTCTATTTCTTCCCAGTCTTTAACGGGCTCAAACTCTGTTTTTATGATTCTTCCACTTTTTTCGTCGCTAAACAATGCATAAAACATTTTTCTCTGCTGGTGCCACACAAAATCTTTAGGACTATAATTTTGAAATCTCCAATGCTTTCCTTTAACTGATTCATCGCCTTCAAACTCATTTTTAAGCAGAGAATGCCCCTCCCTGTACAGTTCTTGCAAAGTTTCACGCAATTTGGCTGCGTTTTCTCTGCCATAAATGATTAGGTCTATGTCGGAGAATTTTGGATGATAAAATCCATGAAGCAATGAGCCGAATACGCCGAAATTCTTCATTAACAAACCAGAATGTTGCATTGCGAATCCTACAACGTTTTGCAAAGCCGCTACGAGTTCATCGTTCGGCTCTGTTGCAACTAGCTTTCTAAGCTCCTCGTTTGGCATTCGCACTTTTGCCATATCACAATGATTAACTCCCACAACTTCTCTACGAAGCAGCTCATGGAAAACCATATAGCGTGGAAAATTGGCTTTGATAAACTTCCAGCCCTCATCCTCATAAAACTTATAGAAAACTTGGTGGCCATTACTTCTGAACGCTTTAGGATTGCCAGATTTAAAAATCTGTGATGGCGCATATTCAGCATCGCAGATATAGGCATTTGGCGGATGAGAATATCCGAAAACACGGAAAACTAAGCCTTCTCTCGTTATTATTGCGTCGCGGTCCCTAAGCCTTAAAGTGGCCAAATATGCTCTTCCTCGCTTGTGCTTGTTCCAACAACAACTTGATGAAAGACTGCGCTTGTTTCGAGACTTTCAACTTGTTCCAGCATTCCAGCAGCTCTAATTTTATCACCTTTTCTGGCAATGTTTCTGTAGCATCCAATCATGGAAACCACAAGCTCTGGAATCTTTTCTTTGGGAAGAGCTGAAACGGGATCAGATGGTTTGTACTCTTCAATTTTGTAGATTGCTGGGCGAAACATGGCTTCATTATCATCTTTGACAGTGCAGCAAAATTTGATGGGAGTGATGGGTGTATACTTGAACATTCCATACTTTGAGTTGACTTCTTCTGGCTTTCGAATCGCATTATACATGAAAATCTTGTTTAGATAACGGCCTTTATATTTTCTAGCGGCGTCCAAGCGATTATTGACGACATAGCTTAATGTTCCAGCATCAACAAGCTTTTTTATTGATTTCTCCAATTTACGAAAGTTCTGCGCCCCATACACGACAATGTCAATGTCAGACTCGAGCGTGTGCATGCCCAAGGCTATAGAACCGTGAACCCCAAAATCGCTAATGGCAATATCTGATTTGCTTGCCAACAAATTGGTAAAGTCCAACGTCATTTTTTGCAAACTATCCTTACGTTTAATTTTAGTTAGAAAAGTCAAGCAATCTCTAGGAACGTAAACTCTTTTGACCAAATCTAATGGTGCACTAATCACTTCTTTTCCTCTTAAATGACAAAAATACACGTAACTCGGGAAGTTGCTCCGAAAAGTTTCAAGAAACCTCTGATAGTTCTGTGCCGTGTAAAGTTTCTCTGTTCGAAAAAGTTTCAATCTTCCATATTTCCATGTTCTTTCCAGAAAGTCAACTTGAAAAAGCGTTTTGAACTTAGATGGAATGTACTTTAGAAATGCGAAAACTCGATTTCTTGGGTGTTCATACCCGAAAACATTGAATATGAAACCTTCTTGAGTTACGAAAGTGTCTCCGTCAACAGGAACCCAACCTTTAAGAGTCGTTTTGAAACACCACGATAAGATGGAATTAAAATGTTAAAAAACCTATTGCACAAGAGCCATAAGCTTAAAATAAAATTAAGATAGAGCATTTTAAGGTGAGAGAGTGAACGAAAATTTACACCCGTATGTAGTATTTCTTCCATCCGAACAAAAGAGCAAAATACTAAGCGCAATTTTCGGCTCGAAAGCAGCCGTTGACATTTTAAAATTTTCACTCAGCCAAGGCATCTCAAACAAAATTTATCAAAAAGACCTTGTAAGAAAACTCGCCTATTCAAACAAGACAATTATCCAAAATTTGAAGTCCCTAACCAAACTTGGAGTTTTGAAAGAAGACATGGAGAAAACCGATAAAGAAGGACGCATCGTATGGGTAAAAGCTTATCAACTTTCAGACATAGGCAGATGGTTTGCCCTATTAATTGCCGAAGAAAAGGATCTTTCTGAAAGAGAAAAGGCAGAAATACTACAAAACATTTTCAGAGGATACATAAAATGGGTCAAGAACCTCTCAGAAACGCTACATGTAGATAGAGAAACTTTGGAAAAAATCTTCATAGAAGAAATGAAATAAAAGAGGTGCGAGGTTGAAAACAACAGTCATTGCAGTTGTTGGAAGCAAAAGCTCTGGAAAAACAACAACAATAGAAATTTTAACGAAGGAGTTGACAAGAAGAGGCTACAAAGTCGCAGCAATAAAACACATTCCAGAGCCAAACTTCACGATAGACAGCGCGGGAAAAGACACATGGAGATTTGCTCAATCTGGAGCCAAAACAATCATTAGCGTAGCATCCAACGAAGTAGCCTCAATAGAAAAGGTGAACGAAGAAGGCTTCTCGTTAAAAAGAATTTTAAAAAAATGCCAAGGCAACGACATAGTCATTATTGAGGGATTCAGAAAAATTGTGGGTAAAATGAAGGATATACCGAAGATTGTGACTGCAAAATCCAGAGAGGAGGCTTTAGAAGCCTTAGAAGCGTTTAAGCCTATTTTGGCTTTCACTGGACCATACTCCACCGAAAACCTGAATTTAAAAATTCCATATGTAGATGTGTTGAAGAACCCAAAGAAAATCGCAGATATTGTCGAGAAAAAATTCAGAAAGGGTTATTGACATTTTTTGGGTTGTGGGGTTTGGAGATTTTGTTTGAGGGGGAGAAAGGAGAGCTT
>CAYZEP010000061.1:0-6108 GCA_964477645.1 uncultured Candidatus Bathyarchaeia archaeon
ACTCCCCATTTTTCTAACACCACTACTTAATTCGTGCACATCAAAAATTTAAACCTTAGAATAGCATTTTACTTTTGAAGGCTCCGGTAGTATAGTCCGGTCAAGTATAGCGGCCTCTCGACGCGATTAAAAGCGAAAGAAAGCCGCCGACCCGGGTTCAAATCCCGGCCGGAGCATTCATGTTTTAGGCTTCTTTTAGACGTATTTTAGCTAGTAAAGCTTTAATTTGAGCGATTTCGGAAATGGTCAAAATTGGAGTACGCGTTTACTAGCAAAAAGCCTAGCTTTCATGATTTGGAATAGAAGCAGTAATCGACGCGCTCAAACAGATATAAAAACAGTATTTCACAGAAAAAAGAAAACTTTGCTTGCAAGGAAATTAGATTGCCGTTCTTTATATCACATAAATAGAAGGGCTATGCTTCTTATTGCGTGTAAGTGTTACACATTTTTTATATACCTGTAGACATGAAATCTACAAAGTGCGAATGTGGCGAGTGGTAATTGTGGACAAATCAACAGTTATGATTCTCTTGATAGAAGCTGCTGGTGGATCTGTCGAAGGTAGAACAACTTTACAGAAGTGGTTCTATTTCACGTCAGTCAAGACAAATCTCGATTTCGGATTTGTCCCCCACTTCTATGGACCTTACAGCGAAACAGTCTCGCGTACCATTAATGACTTGATTTCTTCGGATTTCCTATTTGAAATGGGTAGAATGACCCGACACGAAAGAATTATATACACATACACGTTGACCGAAGATGGCAAGAACATCGCAAAGGACTTGAAAAGAGAAAACAAAGAACTCTACAGCAAGATAAAGGAAATTGTAGATACCTGTACGGAAGTAGTAGGAAACAATATAAACATTTTATCATGGGCTGCAAAAGTCTATTATCTGCTCCAGAGACAAGGCAAACAGATTACATACGGCGAAATAAAGAAAATGGGAAAAGGCCTTGGCTGGCAACTCTCTGAAGTGGAAATTGATTCTGCAGCTAAACTACTCTCGGCGTTAAAACTTGCAAGAAAACAAAACTAAAAGAAGAACAGAGAAAAAAAGATTTCCTGTTAGAGATCCTCTTTATGGATTCATAGAGCTCACAGACCAAGAAAGACAGCTGCTCAACAGCAGAGCTCTGCAGCGACTAACCAGAATAAAACAACTAGGTCACACGTACATCGTCTACCCCAGTGCCGTACATAACAGATTCGAACATTCTCTCGGCACAATGCATGTAGCATGCAGAATTGGCGAGCAAATTGGACTCTCTCTGAAAGATATCAAAGTGGTTAGAATCGGAGGGTTACTTCACGACATAGGTCATGGACCATTCTCTCATGTCTTTGAACAAGTGATAGATGCAATAGCCGGTGAGAACTTCTCACATACAAATATTACAAGTCTAATTGCGGAAACTGATAAAGAACTAAGGCAAAACCTCAAAGACTTATCAAAAGATGTGTTGGAAATCCTCAATTTTCAGGAAAAAAATGCAAAATGCGAAATCCTTTCTGGGCCGCTAGATGCAGACAGACTGGACTACTTGAGACGCGATTCTTACCATACAGGAGTGGCCTATGGAGTATTTGACTTCGAAAGAATTGTGCGCAATCTTTGCGTAATTAATGATGGAGAAAGAGATTATATAGGCATACATGAGAAAGGCGTGGATGCCCTCGAAAGTTACAGAATGGCACGTCACAACATGCACACCCAAGTATACGAGCATCATACCCGTTTGATTGCTGAAGATATGTTCGTGCGCGCAATTAAGTACGCGCTCGATGAAGCTGTTCTAGACAGAGACGCTTTGAACCCGAAAAAAGACATAAACAAATTCCTCAGCTACTACCTCAGCTTAGACGATGGTTTTATTCAACATCTTCTACTGACCCAATCAAAAGGAAAAGCACGAAAAATAATTCAAGATCTGAGGCGAAGGCAGCTTCTGAAACGAGCATACATTATTCCAATGTCGGGAGAAGCAATCCCAGACTACATAAAACGAATGAAGTTGCAGGAAATGAAAAAGGAACAGGCAGACAAGCTGGAACAAGAAATAGCGTCAAAAGCGGGTCTAGAGCCTGACCAACTCGTACTACACCTGCAAAGTACGGAAATTAAATTATACGAAAACCTTGAAGGACTATCGAGTAGCGAGGAAGAACGTATACTAGTCAAATGCTACAATGGACTAATCAAGCATATAAGCGAGGTATCTCCCTTCAAAGCGACTCCTGTTCGGAAGCGACTCTACATTTTCTGCCCCGATAAGGAGATAGAAAGAGTTAGCAGAATCGCAGAAGACATAATCGGAGTAGAAAATCAGTATAGCCCGCAGCAGAAACGGACAGCAAAGTAGTCCTCAAACAGCATAAACTCGCACCTAAAGAATAGTAGCATAAAGAGAGATTCGAACTCTCGCCGAGCATATGCAAAGCATATTTTTACTGGTAAAAGCGTGTTCCGATCCCGGCCGGAGCATCATGTTTCTCATTAAGCTTCTTTGTGAAAAGAATTCTAATGCAGGCATTTTTTGTCAACAATAGCATGTTCGATGCGTAACTGTGAGTGTGGGTTTATTAATTTGTAGATAACAAGCTTTATTAAGTATTGCGATAACAGACAAATGGTGGTGTAACCAATGGGAGGGCCTTCTGAGCGCGAATATGGAGAGAAAATGAGCAAGACAAAAGAGAAAATGCGCAAAAAAGCAGTAGACTTGAGGAAGGAATTTGAAAAAATTGAAAAAGCTAAAGTGGATTTGCTAAAGAAAACCAAAGAAATGAAACATGACGCTGAACGTGAAATATCCAAGATGGAAGAAGACATAGCAAAATCGAAAGACTTAGCGCCTGAGTCTAAGAGAAGACTTCACTTAGACATTAGCACTCTCAAAAGCGAAACACAAGAACAGTATTCTGCACTAGAAACACGCATTGCTGAAGCAGTTATACCAGCATAAATCTTAATTCAAGGAGACACGCAACTTCAGCAAAACAACTCACCCTGCGGTTAGAATCGAATGAAGAGAATTCTTCGCAAACAGAAATCTGCATACATACTTAGTTTAACATTTTGCTCAGTAGGAATCGTTGCTCTTCTAATTACTCTATGGAAAACATATCCTCAGCTCTCTTCAAGTGCAGACCCGTTTTCAACTTTTTTGTCACTTCTCTGGACAGAAAAACTAACTCTCATTTCGGGGCTTGAATTCAAGCTAATATACCTTGTCATTTTGGGAGACGCTATGCTAATTTCAGGAGTGATCTTATGGATCTTGAGCCGGCAATGGTTCCTTCTCCCTGGAAAAACCACATTATTTCAATGTCCCTTCTGCAACAAGAAATGGAGGTCCATTGGAGACAAGGCACTCGTCCATTGCCCCCATTGCCAGCAACTAGTTCATCCAAAAATGGTTGAAAAATAAGCTGGCGCCCGGCTTCTACTCAACCAAATGATGTGGGTTTGAAATTTCGAACACAAACCAACATCAAAAACCCAAAAACCACACACAAGCAAACATATTTAGATCCAAATAGAGAGCCTAGAAACCGTTGCACGCACACAAACACCCAACAGCTAAAAAAAGTCTACCATAAGCTATGTTGATGCTGGTCGCGTTCCAAGCTCAACTGAAATGGTCATTGTTTGACTGTCTCTAACTATTGTCACATTAACCGTTTGGTTAGGCGAAGTATACTCTTCTAAGAAAGCTGAAAGATCATCCATACCCGTGATTCTCGCCGCCATGTATGTCGCATTGATCGCTATTATGATGTCGCCGCCAATCATCACATACTCTCCTCCAATTAGGACTCGTTGCGTTCCGCCTCGCATATTTGCTTCATCAGCTGGTCCACCGCTTGTAACCTGAACGATTAGATACCCATAAGTCACATTTACGCTCATTGCCTCTGCAATTTCGTAGGTCATGTCTACTCCTGCCACACCTAGCCAAGGATGCAGATTGTAAGAACCCGTCGTTATCAAGTATACGATTTCTCGCAGTATTGTGCTGGAGGGAATTGCGAAGCCTAGTCCTTGAGAATCGGTTATAATGGCTGTGGTTATGCCAATAACTTGACCCAGGTAATTCAGAAGAGGGCCTCCCGAGTTGCCAGGGTTTATAGGAGCGCTCGTTTGTATGACGTTTGCTATTGGATAGCTGCCTGTCATTTCTTCAGTTATTGTTCTACCTAATGCACTTACTATGCCCGTGGTCATTGACCCGGCTAGTCCATAGGGGTTGCCAACTGCTATCACCGGGTCGCCGACTTTTAATGACGATAGGTCTACTATTTCGAGAGGTTTGTATTCGCTCTGAGGTGCATTTGTTGAAAGTACTGCGAGATCTGCGTAAGGATCCGAACCCAGCAGTGTGGCTGCGTATCCATTTCCGTTTATGAAAGTTATAGTAATGTCGGTTGCATCTTCGACAACATGATAGTTTGTGATGATTATCATTTGCCCTGTGAAGTTGTAGACGAACCCTGAGCCTTGGATTTGTGTATAGTAGGGACGTCCGAAGATATCATATTCAACTACAATCGCTCGGATAACAACGACGGAATCTTCGACTTGCTCATATAGTTGGGAAAGTGAAACGTTTTCTCCTAACAGGTAAGTGTTGTTTTGATTTGTGACATTCTGTGTTAACTGGAGATTTGACATTTGTTCCTGAAGTGTTGACAGTTGATTTTGCAACTCATCAATTTTCGCTGAAGTAGCTGAGTTACCTATTGAATAACCCAGTAATCCCCCAGCCATTAGGCTAACTACAATAATCGTTAGGATAAGAGCCGTTGAGAAGTGAGTTCTTTTTAATTTTTGAGTGATCCCCAATTGTAATCATCCTTTTCTGCTCATAATTTTCTACCGCAATGGGGACAAAACATGTGATCTGGTTGAATTGCTTTACGGCAATTAGGACATGTGAAATCTCCCTTCAGGATGTGTATCCCTTTCCTCTCTCTTTTCAGTAGCTTTCCGTCGCTGAGGAAAAGTATTCTCCCTGCACGCGAAGCTACATGGCCGTCGTGTGTTACCATTACAATGGTTGTTCCTTGGGTAGCGTTCAATTTGCCCAATAGCCTAACGATTTCAAACATAGTTTTTATATCTAGGTTGCCTGTGGGCTCGTCTGCCAGAACTATGGCGGGGTTGTTGGCTAATGCTCGCGCAATGGCGACTCTTTGTTGCTCTCCTGCGCTTAGTCGAAGCGGTCTGTGTTCTTCTCTTGCTGATAGCCCAACTATTTCCAATAGTTCGTGAGCTCTCTTTCTTCTTTCACTCTTTGATTTTTTCGTGCCTTCCATGGGGAGTTCCACGTTTTCGATAGCGCTCAAGTAGGGCATTAGGTTGAAAGTCTGGAAGACAAATCCAATCTTGTACTTTCTAAATTTGCAGAGACTTTTCTCTGATACTTTTGTAACATTTACACCATCTAGAATAACTTTCCCATTAGTCGGTTTGTCGAGGCAGCCCAACATGTTCAGCAGCGTTGTCTTGCCGGAGCCGGAGGGTCCCATGATCGAAATGAAGTCGCCCTTATTTACTCGAAGGCTTACATCGGAGAGGGCGTTAATCTTGCGCCTACCTAGTGTGTAGACCTTCTCCAGGTTTTCTGTTTCAAGGACCACATCACTCATATCTCAACGCCTCCATAGGGCTTGTTCTGGCTGCTCTCCAAGCAGGGTATAGGCTGCCTATTGCTCCGAGCAATATGACGGCGCCGAATCCCAGCAACAGCGTTTGTGGGTCTGCCGTAGCGGTAACAGACTGTGATAAAGCCGTTCCAAAGTTTACGCTTTGACTAGGGAAACCCTGTCGTTGTGAGGAAAACAAGTTAACACTGCTGGCACTGGGAAGTAGAAGCGATGATATTATGGGTGCTCCAACGATCCCTATTACAGCGCCAACTCCTCCCGCCATTACGCTCAGCAGCATTCCTTCAAGCATAAACTGGCTCATGACATTCCAATTGCTGAAGCCTATCGCCTTAAGTATGCCTATTTCTTTTGTCCTCTCGCGCACAGTATATAGCATCATAAACAAAACGATTAAGCTCGTAGCAACAATTGCTATTAAAATCTCTTGA
>CAYZEP010000062.1:0-6086 GCA_964477645.1 uncultured Candidatus Bathyarchaeia archaeon
CGTCAAGAGCAGCAACTGTGCTTTCAAAGCCAAAATGGAAAATCGAACCAATAATTGCTGTTGTAGACCCGAGTAAATGCAGAAACGTCACAAGCAAATGTGGCATTTGCGCTGAAAGATGTCCATATGGATCGATAAAAGTGGAGGAAAAACAGCCAGCTATAGTAATAACAGCAATGTGCCACGGTTGCGGAACATGCGTAGCAGAATGCCCAGCTGACGCCATAACACAAATGCACTTCACAGACGCCCAAATCTTCGCCCAAATAAGGGCAGCGCTGGAAACAAACCCTGAAGACAAGATTTTGGCTTTCCTCTGCAACTGGTGCAGCTACGCGGGAGCAGACTTAGCGGGTACAAGCAGATTTGAGTATCCGCCGATAATACGCCCCATAAGGGTTATGTGTTCAGGAAGAGTTGACCGAGACTTTATTCTTGAAGCTTTTAGGCTCGGCGCTGGCATTGTTATGGTCGGCGCGTGCCACTTACCTTACGATTGTCACTACATAAGCGGAAACTGGAAAATGAAGGCTAGAATGGATGCTTTGGCGCCGATGTTGCAGAAGCTTGGTTTAAGCCCCGAGAGGTTCCGTGTGGAGTATGTTTCTGCCGCTGAGGGAGTTAAGTTTGCAGAAGTCGTCAGAGAGATGACCGAGCAGATGCATGCCT
This sequence comes from uncultured Candidatus Bathyarchaeia archaeon, assembly GCA_964477645.1. Taxonomy (GTDB): domain Archaea; phylum Thermoproteota; class Bathyarchaeia; order Bathyarchaeales; family Bathycorpusculaceae; genus CAYZEP01. The sequence continues at coordinate 670 of CAYZEP010000062.1, forward strand.
TAGGCAAGGACAAGATTAAAGCTGAAAATGCGAAGTTGCGTCCAATATTGGAGAACATGCTGAAGAGGAAGGAGAAGAAGTAACCTTTAGCGAAACTTTTCTTTAGCCACGTAATAAATTGCACCAACTATTAATCCTGCAACACCTATGATCCATGCTTGTGGTGAAGCAAAAAGAATGAAAACTAGCAATGCTAGACATGTGGCTGTGCCTAAAATAGGCACGAACTGCGGGTATAACCTTTTTTCAACTTTTAATCGTAGAGCGGAAACATTAGCAAAGGAATAATAAAAAAGTAGTGCGAAAGTGCTTATGGCTACAACCCTTGTGAGGTCTATAAACAGAACAAGTAATGTCATTAAGGCGCCTATGATCCAGATTGAATAGTAGGGCGTATTGTATTTTGTGTGCAGCTTGCTTAGGGCTTGTGGGATGTCTTTTCTTCTTGCCATTGCATAAGCCATGCGAGATACTCCTAAAATGGCTGTGAGTAGCACACTTGCAGTTGCAAGTAATCCTCCTACAGAAACTATGTAGGCTGCGGTTGTGTTGCCAGTTATGTCTATGGCTGTTGTTAATGGCGAATTTGAATTTGCTAGTCCAAAGGCTCCTATAAGTCCGACGGCTACAAAGCCGACAACTATGTAAACTAATGTGGATATTACCAGCGAAAGCATTATAGCCCGAGGAACATTTCTTTTTGCGTTTTTGACTTCTTCCGCGATTACGGCTACTCTTGCGAAGCCGCCGTAGGCAAAGAAAATGTAGCATGTACCATAAAGCACACCAACCTGAAGAGGAGCAAATGGAGTGAAGTTTACTGATTTTATGTATGCTAAACCGAAAATGCAAAAGAATGCTAAGATGAGCAGCTTTGCTATGACGAGGAAATTGTTTAGGAGGGCTGATTGGCGGATGCCAAAGAAGTTAAGCGCGGTGAAGGCTATGCAGAGAACCGCTGCAATCCAGTTGGCTGGCAAAATTGGAAATAATGCTGCAAGATAGTATGCAAAGCCTAGCGAAACGGCGGCGCCTCCGAAAGTATTGGATAGCATCCACATCCATCCGACTAGAAAGCCTGCGAATGGCGAGATCAGCTGGTATGCATATTCATAGATGCTTCCTTCTTTAGGCTGCCATGCAGTTAGTTCGGCGAAGCTTAATGCTGTGAATAGGGCGATTATTGCTGCCATAAACATGGAAACTATTAAGGCTGAACCAGCTAAGCCTGCTGCAATGCCTGTTACAACGAATATGCCTGCACCGATGATTGCACCAACGCTTATGGCTGTAGCATCAAACAATCCCAAAGTTGGCTTAAGTCTGGATTGCTGGGCATCGTCTCTAGGCATGTCTACCACTGTTGAAGAAACTGTTCTAGAAGCCTCAATTATAAATCTTAATGTGTTAGGCTATTTGAACGAGAAACCTTTTACACGATTCTCCTTGTTTTCCCAGTATTCTCTTGTTTTTAAGTATTGTATTTTCGCTTTTAATAGGTCCATGTAGAATTCATCTTCTTTTGGGTGCATTTTTCCCAGAATTCTAAAAGCGGTTTCTGGACCTACGCCTTTAACTTCTAATGCTATTACTGCTTTTTTGCCGTAGCTTAGTATGAGGTCAGCTGTGCGTCTTGCATTTGTTAACTCCTTAAGCTCTTCTTCACTAAACTCCTTCGCTTCACGTCTTTTCTTCAAGAGTTCACGTAAACGGTTTACATCTTGACTTGGATACAAGAGTGCCAAGAGCTTAGAATCGCATTTTTCACATGCAGGATGTTCTGATAGGCTTCTAATTTTCTTTTCTGCCGTCCATTCACCGCACTGCATGCACAGCAGTGTTGCTGTTCTGGCTTCTATGGCTTTTTTCATTTTGTCTATGTTGCTTAGCAAAACGCGTTCAGGAGCCATTAGCTCTGAAACGTCTGAATACTTTGCAAGAATGTGGTAGGCTAACGGCGTCGGCTTTTCTACACGGTACGTTGTGCTGACCCTCATTTTTCCGTTTTTAATATTGTGCATAATCTCCTTAACCTTTCCAACATCAACCTTCTCCAGCATCGCCTCACGCAAAGTCTCATCATAAATCGGCGTATCCCTAAACTGCCCAAGTAGCTGACCTTGCCTTTCGGGTCCCATCGTTTTTCCACGCGGCAAAGCTCCAAACCTTTCAGCTACAAACTTCATCTTGTAAGAAAATGGAAACCTAGCCTTCATATACTCGTTGAAAGCCTTTTCCACCATGTCATCTGTAAGGTTAAAGAGAGTTGCGGGCATTTTTTCAACTTCTCGCTGCGTCAGATTTCGCGGTGTTTCAATCAATATGCGATAGCCGTCGTTCCACCAGCCAATTATGATTTCTCTATCTGAAAGTATGGAATCGAAGATGCTGCCTAGAGTGCGGTTAACCATTTCGCCGAAGCAAGCGTGGATTATTAGGTATTTGTCAAAGGCTTCAATGAGAATATGGTTATGCGTAGGTAATGGTGCACCCTGCTTCAGATGCTCTTCAACTTCCCGTACAGCGTCAAGCAAAGCAGTCTTGTCCATTTTAAGCTCATCCGCAAGCTTTTCCACCGCAACCTCAGTCTTTCCAGCTTCCTTCAGCTTTTCCCTAATTTCTTCTCGCAGTTTACCCGTTTCCTGAGCTAAATCAAAAGGGACAGGCAACATTTCCCCATCCCATCCTGGAATCGCCGCAAAAACGTCTTCTGAAGGCACAACGTAAACCGTTCCTGTTTCCTCTTCTATCTGGACTATGCGCCAAACTCTTCCTTTAACAATAAAGTTTAAACCAACACGCGCTCTTATAGCCATGAACTCGTCGCCCAAAGTGCCGATTTTTCTGTCTGAAACCACGTTTATTATCGGGTAGCGTCTCTCGTCTGGAATCATGGATAAATTCTCATAGTAATAGCGCCTAGTCTTGCGCGTTCTCCTCAAAACCTTTCCTTCTTCTTCAAATCTTAATTCGCCTAAGCTTTCTAAAAAGTATATCACATCTAAAAGCGTGTTTTCCGTAAGGTTTCGATATGGGTAGGCTCTTTGCACCATTGCCAACAGTTCCTTCGGGATTATGGTTCCCTTATCCATAAGCGTGCCAGCAACCTGATGCGCTAAAACATCTAAAGCTCTCTCATGAATCAAGACAGGCTCAATCTTGCTTTCGTATGCGTTTCTAACTGCTGCGATGGATTCAAGCGTGTCATCAGGAAAAGCCGTGACGATAACGCCTTCTGAGAGCATGTTTAAGCGGTGTCCGCTGCGTCCAACTCTCTGGATTAAGCTGCTGACCTGTCTTGGCGAAAGGTATTGAATTACTAAGTTTACGTTGCCGATGTCTATGCCAAGCTCCAAGGTGCTCGTGCATATTATTGCCTTCAAAACTCCAGTCTTAAACTCGTCCTCTATCTGGGTGCGCTCTTCTTTTGATAAAGAGCCGTGGTGCACAGCTATGTCAGCTCGCCCTAGTTGATTAAATTTGTAACCTAGCATTTCAGCGTTGGGTCTGCTGTTCACAAAAATTAGTGTTGACTTGTGGCTGTCAACAAGTTCTGCAACACGTCTTATTCTTGCCGCCGCTTCTGGAGAGGTTCTAAGTTTTCCAGCTAAATCATAATCAGCTTCTGTTGGCGTTGGATTTTCCACATGATACTTGTAACCTTTAGGTAGCGATGCTTGAACAATTCTTATGTTTCTATTTGTTCCAGCGATGAATTTCGCAACTTCGTCTGGATTGCCCACTGTTGCTGATAAGCCTATCCTCTGAATTTCTCTTCCAACAACTTCGTAGAGACGTTCCAAAGCTATTGTAAGCTGGATTCCACGCTTGCTTGATGCTAGTTCATGCACTTCATCCACAATGACGTGTCGAATTTGGCTCAGATGCTTCCTCATGCGTGAACCAGGAAGAATGGCTTGAAGCGTTTCTGGCGTTGTTACAAGCATTTGGGGCGGAGAAATGGCTTGTTTCCTCCGAATTTTTAACTCTGTATCGCCATGCCTAACCTCAACTGTAATGTCGAGTCGATGAGCCCAAAAAGTTAGACGCTTCAGCAGGTCGCGGTTCAAAGCTCTTAAAGGCGTAATGTAAACTATTGAAATGCCTCTTTTCTTCTCTTGCTGAATTAGTTTGGAGAAAATAGGGAGAAGAACAGCCTCTGTTTTTCCACTTCCAGTAGGCGCGATCAAAAGCACATTTTCTCCACTTAAAATTGGCGGAATAGCCATGACTTGAGGTAGCGTAGGCTCTGAAAACCCAAGCTCGCCTAAAGCGTTACGCACTGGTTTGGCGAGAAAATCGAAAACATTGGACACTGAAGCCTTATGCATTGTAGTATGCCAAAAACTATACTGTTGAAGGAAGGTTTATTCTTTTACCCTCGAAGCCAATGGATAAGAGAGTTTGAAACCAGCATCCTCGCGGTATGCAATTGAAATCTTCTCTTTAAACTTGCCCTTGCTGAGGATTGTGCCGAATTCTTCAATCAACGGCTCTTTTCTGGAGCAGAAAACAAGTTCCTTTCGATCGTTCGTCCAGATGGTTAAGCCTCTGGTTTTTCCTTTATGAAGGAAATTTAAGAAAGCGTTTTGCTCGCTAACTTGTAGCAAAGCAATAGCGCTTGAACCTTGCAAAACACAGAAGAGTGCATACAAAGCTTCTTCAACGTCCTGCTTTTCATTTAGCAATTCCGCAAAGATGTGTGGGATAACTTCTGAGTCGATAAGCTCAAACTTTTCAGATTCAAAAACGTGAGATTCACCCAGTTTCGCTCTGACATCCTTGTAGTTTTCTACTTTGCCATTATGAACTGAAGCAATAATCAACCTTGGATCTCGCTGAACAACATATGGCTGAGCCGTCTCCTTGAACTTTGCAGTTGCCATAAACTCGGAGCTTGGCATTCGCACATGTCCAATTAAAACAGATGCTTCATTTATCTTAACAATTTCAGACAGGTACCTGGCGGGAGAATCACCAACCTTGCCAACCTTTTCAAAAACAAAACTTCCCTCATTTTCGAGAACCGCTATACCTGCACCATAACCACCAACAGGCCTTTTCTCCTGTGGATACTGATGAACTTCCAATTTTTCGAGAACTTTAAAAACTCTAGCCATGGATACAGGCTTTGTTAATCCAAAACCGAATATACCACACATTTGCATCATTTACCTCGAATTGTTTCCATCATTAATTTGAGTAGCCATAAGAAATAAAATGTTCGTTTTGCTTTCCAACGTTTTTGATATCCATCTTATGCGAAAAAGCGTGTACAATAATAAGCTAGATATATTCACTTCTACACGCTCAGAATCTCATCTAGTTTTTTTAAGGCTTCTTTGTTCTCCTTCCATTTCAACAACTTTAGAGCTTCTTCAAAACCACACCATCTATATTCAGAATGTTCTCTACCA
>CAYZEP010000063.1:0-6036 GCA_964477645.1 uncultured Candidatus Bathyarchaeia archaeon
ACTATCCATACGCCTATCCACCGCCCGGACAAATTCCACCGCAGCAATATCCTTACACTCCATATGCTTATCCGCCTCCAGCGTATCCACCAGCAACATCACCACAATCCCCAGAACAAGAAGTCGAAGCATTAGAAAATTACAAAAAAGAGCTAGAAGCAGAAAGAACAGACCTTGAACAAGAAATGAACGAAATTGAAACGAGAATCAACGAAGCAAAAGCAAAGCTTGAACAAGAAAGAAAGCAGTAGCTAGGACCGTGAACCCATTGAGTCTACCAATGAAACATTTTCAATGCAGCAACTGTGGGCAGGTAATAGAGGTTCCACAAGGAGTCCCAAAACCACCAAATTGTCCAAAGTGCGGGGCACCCGCAACAGTGATTCATCGACTGAATAAAGGTCCGCCTGGAGGGAGAAGAGGCGGAGGCCCTCCATGGAAACGTTACTCGTAACTTTTCTCCTTTTTGGCTTCAAGTTTCGAATTGAACTTAAGTTGAGAGTTGAGTAGTATGGGAAAATTGATAGTAGCTGTTCCAACAAAAGCGCATGCAGGTTTAGATGATGCTGTTTCCGAAATTTTTGGCAAAGCCAAGACGTTCACTATAGTAGATGTTGAAGATGACAAAGTTAAAAACGTACAAGTAATTGATAATCCAGCATCCTCTTACAAGTATGGTTCTGGGCCAATCGCAGTGAAGACTTTAGTGGATCTTGAAGTAAACATGGTGATAACAGCCGAACTCGGTCCAGGAGCGTCAGCTTTACTTGAACAACACAACATTAGAACAATTTTAGTTAAACCAAACACAAAAGTAGCTGATTCCATAAAAGAAGCTCTATCAAAAATTAGGGTTTGAACGCTCTTGAAATATTAGATATAATCCACAGGTGTTTTTATGAATGCGATGAACAATGTTAAAGCAATTGAAGAGAGAATGAAACAGATGCACGAACAAGAAGAGAAACTGAAGGCTAGAATGAGCAAAATTGAGCATAAGATAGCTGTGATAAGCGGCAAAGGCGGCGTAGGAAAAAGCACAGTGACAGTGAACCTTGCAGCGGCCCTCGCCATGCATGGACACGTTAACCACGTAGGCATTTTGGATGCTGACATCCACGGTCCTAGTATACCTAAAATGATTGGATTAACAGGTCAAAGGCTGCAAGCTGGACCGCCTGGTGTTTTCCCAGCTTTGGGTTCTTTAGGAATTAAAGTTGTCTCTATGGATTTTCTATTACCAGATGAAAATGCTCCAGTCATTTGGCGGGGTCCATTAAAGATGACTGCAATTCGCCAGTTTTTGTCAGATATCGCATGGGGCGACTTAGACGTTCTGCTCATTGATTTGCCACCGGGAACAGGTGATGAGCCGTTAAGTGTTGCCCAGCTTCTGCCGGAGATGGACGGCGTAGTGATAGTGACCATTCCCTCAGAGGTTTCACAGGTCGTGGTTAAAAAAGCTGTGACATTTGCAAAAAAGCTTGGAATGCCAATTATAGGCATAGTTGAGAACATGAGCAGCTTTGTCTGCCCAAAATGTGGAGCCAAATTTGACATATTCCAGTCTGGAGGTGGACAAAAGATAGCAAGCGAGATGAATATTCCATTCTTGGGAAGCATACCAATAGATCAGAAAATCTGCGAAGATTCTGATAAAGGAGTCCCGTTTATAATTGAGCATTCAGACTCGCTTGCATCAAAAAGCTTCATGGAAATAGTTAAGAAGATTGAAGGTTTCTTAAAAAGCAAGGCTAAATTCGAGATAGGTGAAGATAAGAAATGAAAATCTGTATAACAGCTGCCGGAAATACTTTTGACTCTTCAGTTGACCCAAGATTCGGAAGAGCAGCCTACCTTATAATCGTAGATTCAGAAAATATGACCTTTGAAGCAGTTGCCAACACTGCAGCAGGGAACACGAGCGGAGCTGGAATCCAAGCAGCTCAGACCATAGTAAATAAAGGCGCCAAAGTATTAATAACAGGGAATGTTGGACCCAACGCTTTTCAAGCACTGTCAGCGGCAGGAATAAAGATTATGACAGGTGCTTTTGGAACCGTGAGAGAGGTTGTTGAAAAATATAAGAGAGGCGAACTAGGGGAAACGAGCGCACCTACTGTTGGAGGACATTTTGGCATGGGTAGGAGTGGAGGACGCGGTAGGGGACGAAGACAATGGGGCATCTAAAAAACGTAAACGACAAAGAGCTTGAGGAGATAGTGCACAAAAAACTCAATTCAAAGAGGAAGGAGGTGAAAAGGTGAGAGCTAGAATTGTAGTTCCAGTAGTAGATGAAAGCGGCCTAAACGCTCAATTGGCAGAGCATTTTGGAAGAGCACCTTTCTTCGCTGTTGTCGAAGTAGACGAGAACGGAGATATCTCAAAAGTGAAAACGGTGCCAAATGTTGGCGAGCACTTTGGAGGTGGAGGACAAACACATGACCGCATTTTGGAGTTAAAACCAAATGCAATCATAGTCTATGGAATGGGTCCCAGAGGCTTGACTGGCTTTCAAAACGCTGGAGTTGCTGTACTGAGAGCCAACTCAAACAGTGTAAAGGAGGTAATTGCTGCTTACAAAGAAGATACACTTCAAGAACTAACAGAAGGCTGTCATCATGCGCATCACCAATAAATGGTGCACAGGACTTGGCCTTCTATTGTTCTAGAAAAGCATAGGAGCTTCACGAAGGTCGCCGATATGATAGTTTCAATAGCTAGCGGGAAAGGGGGAACAGGAAAAACATCAGTAGCTGTAAATATGGCCCTTTCCATAAGAAATGTGCAATTTCTAGACTGTGATGTGGAAGAACCAAATGCTCACCTGCTTTTACATCCGAAAATGAGCCGAGATAAACCTATTAACATTTCAGTTCCGGTTGTAAATGAAGGGTTGTGTGATCACTGTGGAAAATGCGCTGAATTCTGCAAGTACAACGCTATTTTCGTCAGTCCAGAGAAAGTTCTGCTTTTCCCTGAGCTTTGTCACAGTTGTGGTGGCTGCATTATCGTTTGTCCTAAAAAAGCAATCAGTGAAAAACAACATAGAATTGGAGCTTTGAAATTTGGTTCAGCTGGCGATTTAGAGCTCGTCTACGGTGAACTTGAAGTTGGCGAGCCTATGGCTGTCCCGCTAATAAGGGAAGTTAAAAGACAAATTAAGATGTATAGAACGGTGATTCTTGATTCTCCTCCTGGAACGTCATGTCCCGTTATTGAAACTGTCAAGGGAAGCGATTTTTGCGTTCTTGTAACTGAGCCTACTCCTTTTGGTTTGCACGATTTGATGATAACAATTGAGGTCTTAGAGGATATGGGCATTCCTTTCGGTGTTGTCGTTAATCGTGCAGACATAGGTGACAAGAAAGTGTATGGATATTGCGAAGAGAAAAGTATCCCGGTATTGCTTGAAATTCCCTTCAAGAGAAGAATTGCAGAGCTTTACTCGAAAGGCATCTCCTTCATTATCGAAATGCCAGAGTGGAAAAAGAATTTTCAAACACTTTTTGATGAAGTAAGGAAGCTTGTTGGAAAATGAAGCAATTAACGGTTTTAAGTGGTAAAGGAGGAACTGGTAAAACAACAATAACAGCCTCGTTTGCAGTTCTAGCCACAAAAGCTGTAATAACTGACTGTGATGTTGATGCACCAGATCTTCACATACTTCTGCATCCCGAAGTAATTGAAACACAGGACTTTAAGGGTCCGAAGCTAGCGGTTATCGATGAAACAGCCTGCACAGAATGTGGTTTATGCCGGGAAAAATGTAGGTTCGGGGCTATAACAGAAGATTTTAAAGTTGACTCCATCGCATGTGAAGGATGTGGCGTTTGCACTATTGTGTGCCCAGTAAACGCCGTAGCTCTGGTCGAGCGGGTTTCCGGACATGCATACATCTCAAAAACTAAATACGGGTTTATGTCTCACGCTTTACTCAGCCCAGGCGAAGCAAATTCAGGGAAACTCGTCACTTTGGTTAGACAGAACGCCAAGATACTGGCTGAAAAGAACCGTAGCGACATAATCATAATAGATGGTCCGCCGGGAATAGGTTGCCCTGTTATCGCTTCAGTTTCGGGGGTAAATGCTGGCTTGGTGGTTACAGAGCCAACGATGTCTGGAATGCACGACCTTGAGAGGGCGTTGCGGTTGCTAAAGCATTTTGGTGTGCCACCACTCGTTTGCATAAACATGTATGACGTAAACAAGGATAATGCCAACAAGATTGTGAGTTTTTGTAGAGAAAACAGCATAAAGGTTGTCGGGAAAATCCCATTTAACCCGGTGGTTACAGAAGCCTTAGTTAACGTAAAACCAATAGTGACGTACGCCTCTGAAAGTGATGCCGCCAAAGAGATAGCTGAAATGTGGAAGAGAATGCTTGCCTTGAATTGCTTCAAACACCATTCACACCCACATCAAGAATAACAACATATTTGGCTCCCAATAGACGGGTCTAGCACTGTTGCACGCACACATACGCGTATTAGTAGCCCAGAAAGATTCGAACTCTCACCAAACATAAATAAGGCATACTTTTACTGGTAAATTGGTGCTGAAATCCCTTCCCCGGCGCCAACAGCATGGCTTTTGCGCGCGTTAGCTGCTTATACCTTGCCACGCTAGGGTCATGGCTGTTCTAAACTGTAGTATTAAATTAATCGTTGCGTATTGTTGGAATGATGAAAAGTGGGAATAACACAAAAGGGAAAACTATCCACACGTTATAGGGTCTTGTTGCTGTGCTTTCTAGTTATTTTAGCAACTTATGTCACACTTTACACTGTGGTAGCTCATCGGATAGCTCGTTACGCTTTAAGGCTTGACAATACCGCATGCTGGCGGTCTACTCCGCCAGGCTCTTTTTTCCCTTGGCCGAGAGAATCAGGTCTGGCTCAAGCACTTTCCAAAATGAGCTCGGTGGATCAGTTCATCTTTTTGTACCTAGTAGAAACGGGGATACTGATTATTGTCTCCATTTTATTATGGATTCTTGTAATCGTTTACTTCGTGAAGTCAATTCTGCAATTGTTCCGACCACAACTGACAAGAAAGCCCTAACTAATCTTTGCCCGACCTCTTCCATCTCCCTCTTTTTCTCGCGCGTAGAATTCGAATTCATCCGATTTTTCCGAGGCTACACAAAAACAAGGATTTAAGCCGAGATGTAAACCTATTCCACGGCGCTATTATTTTATTCTCGGGTTCATGGAAAACATCTGTCGTGACGAAACGAGTAAATTAACAAAATGTTGATTACTGCCTTATTGTTGCTAGTGCTTTCATTTGTTTTCGCTTTTCTGGTATTGTCACAATTTTTACTTTGACACTGTTTAAAGAGTCTTCTGCTGCTGTCTTTGCTTCCTTTCTTGTCTGATAGGTTCCTTTCAACTCGATCCATGGCAAGGCATCATCAATTTTTATCCATACTGCGTACAAGTTTTTCACCATTATGAGGATTTGAGAAACGGTTAGAGTTTGAGTAATTAAAACAGTTATGAATTTTGAATATGAATTTTTGTTAAGCTTTTGCTTTGGAAACTTATTTAAGGGGTTCTGTGTCACTTTTTAGGATTTAGGAGCGAATATGAAGGTGGAGCTTGAGGGCTCGCTTAGAACAGCTCTGTTGAAGGGGTGCCTATGGATGGGCAAGAGCGAATTAAGCATAGAAGAGGGCGAACAAGATGAAGCCAGCGAACAGCCTAAACTGCCGCTGCAATTGCTTTCCACCACCAACACTTATCTTGAAGAAAGACCTTCAAAATTCTGTTACCCACAAAAGATTCAAGTTCATTGATTATTTTAATTGCTCTTATATCTTTCATTCCTCTTATTCAACGCTTTTACAATGGAGGCTAACTAGCCAATGACTCACGCTACAAATTTAAGAGCCTTCTTTAGAACATTCAAAGAGGCTTTGATCGCATATTCCTTTGATATTGGTGGACTACTTGCAGGCTTCATAGTTGCTTCGCAATTCAATGTTTTCCAGCTTTCTCCATGGGCTATCGCAGTATACCCTGCAGTCTTAAG
>CAYZEP010000064.1:0-6022 GCA_964477645.1 uncultured Candidatus Bathyarchaeia archaeon
AAGTATTAAAAATCGAAGTAAAATCATATAGATGAACTGTTTGTTAGCCTTAGGGCAGGGTATGATGTGTTAAGCAGAAAGTCTATTGTGTGCATTGTAATTTTTTTTGTGGCTGTACTGTGGATGTGTCTTTTGCCTTTGGCTGTTCCTGCTTGGTTTGAGAATTTTCCACCGCAGCCAGACCCATATAAAGACGTTAGGAGTAGGATGCTCACGCTGGGGGGAGTGACGATGTGGAACGAAGAGCGCTTGGAAATTTCCAGCCAAGAATACGAGGAAATGGGAACAGAATATACTTATGAAGTCTATGGAAAGCCTGGCTTCTTGAGTCTCAGCATGCCCCATGAAATAAGAAAGGCAACAATAACCAACAGGTATTTCTTGTATTTTGAGTACAGAGTTTCTGCGTCTGAGAGCGCAAACCTGGGAAATTACACATTTAGTTTGACGCTCAAAATCGGAAGCTATCAGACTACCTTATCTGTTGAAGTGTATGTAGTCGGAGATATACCTCCGCTTCCTCCAGAACCTCCGTGGTTTGTCTATCCCATGATATTAGTTCCAGGATTTATCATCTGGTTTGAGATTGCATATCTCCTTTACTTGCTAGTGATGAGAGTTATCCATAAACTTAGAGGATACTAGACGTTAAAGCGCTTTCATGCGAGTTACAGATTTAGACAAGGATCACTTACCAATACGCTAGACCTATGACAGGGAAACATTTCTTTCTCTTGCACTCAAATGAGCAACAAAAGAGATTTTGCATTACATCCAGAAAAGACTTTCTGCAAAGGCACGCGTTTGCGGTTTTGCACGCTTAGTGATTGGTACTTGAACTCTTTTGGGTAAAAGTACCGGTAGTCCCACCGAAACCATATTGAATCTAGACGGGCGGCGGAGGTCTCGTCCCCAAAGTTATCAGTACTTGACTCTCCACCCAACTGGAGTCTATTTTCCTCATAATTGTTAACATGACAGTATATCCTGGCAACGTGTTTTCTTCGAGATAACTTGCCAAGTCGTCTCCATTTCTGATTCGGGTTTCATTCATGGCAATTATTATGTCGTTGACTTTCAATTTTTCATCCGATGGACCGCCTGATATAACTTCAGCAATTCCCCAGCCGTAGGTTACATTTACATTCAGCTCTTGAGATACTTCATAAGACATGTCTGTTCCTTTCACACCAAGGTATGAATGTCCTTCATAACTGCCGTATGTGATTAAGAACCATATTTCCTTAAGTAGAGTGTTTGAGGGAATAGCGAAGCCTAAGCCTTGAGAGTCTTCAACTATGGCTGTGGTTATTCCTACAACCTTACCATAATAATTTAGTAGTGGGCTGCCGGAGTTTCCTGGGTTTATTGGTGCACTTGTTTGTATGATGTTAGCTATGGCAAAGCCTCCAGTGGATTCCTCAGCAATTGTTCTTCCAAGCGCACTTATCACTCCAGTTGTCATTGAACCAACCAGACCGTATGGGTTTCCTATAGCTATCACGGGGTCGCCCACCCTTAATATTGAAGAGCTTACAATCTCAAGGGGTTTGAATTCGCTTTCAGGGGCATTAACAGAGAGCACAGCTAAATCTGCGTATGGGTCTGTTCCGTTTACTGTAGCTACGTATCCGTTTCCGTTTGAAAATGTTACGCTAATGTCTGTTGTTCCATGAACAACATGATAGTTTGTTATCACAACCATTGTCCCTGAGAAGTTGTAAACAAACCCAGAGGCTTGAACGCCACCTTGGCTTGTGCTTCCGCGAATCAAAACAACCGAATCCTTCACATTCTCGTATAGTTCGGATAGTGCTGTACTGTTTTGATAAAGCGTGATGTTTTGGTAAGTAACGTTTTGAAAGCCCCATAGACTGGAAACCTGAGCTTCAAGGTTTGAAACTTCATTCTTTAATCTGTTAATTTGTTGGAAAGTTATGTAGCAGCTAACTATTCCTCCGACAATTAATCCAGCTACAAATAGTAATATGAGAAAGGCTGATGAGGATTTCATATAGTGTTCACCGAATTCGCCCATGCTACTCACCTTTTAGACGAAAATCGAACACGCACTTAAAAAGCTAATGCAACATTGTGTCTTCAAAATGAATGGCGTTATTTCTCAGATAGTCTTGTGAGCACTAATAACGCAAGAGAAAACATTGCCCCTACTGCAACGATGAAAGGGTAAGGCGGTGAGATTTCGTAAAGGACGCCGCCAACATATGGTGCTATGACCGAGCTGAACATGCTCACTGTTTGTGGTATGGAGACCCAGCGAGCTATGATCGATTCTGGGGCCAGAGGGCTAATAATGGCGCTCATCAGAGGCCATGTTATGTAAGAGCCTCCGATCAAGAAAAATGTGACCATTAGGATACGGAAATCGCCAAATAGCATGAGAGGAATCAGCGAAAGGCTACCTAATATCATGGAAACAGCAAGCGCATACGATTTTCTCCATCTATCTCCAAGCTTGCCTAAGAGTATTCCTAAAACTGCTGAGCTGAAAAAGGAAATTGAGCCCAAAACGCCTATTTCAAAGCCGCCATAGTGATATACGTCTGCCAGAAAATTTGGAACGAAAGGTCTGAACATCATCGCAATGAACATTATGGAACCGAAAAAAACCGAGAGCATGAGTAGCTTTCTTGTTCTTAGAAGTTTGAAAAAAGAATGGCCTTCTTCTGGCTGACGCTGCGTGTAGCGTTTTGCATGTTGAGTGCTGATAAAGCAGAGCACGAAGGCAGCCGAAGCGTAAAAGATGAAGGCCAAATAGAAAACAACTTGCATGTGAATCGTTTCTGCTAAATAACCGCCTAAAGCTGGAGAAAAAATATAACCAAAAGACCACGCAGCCGAAATCGCTGTAAAAGTCAAAGTCAACTTGCTTTTGTCTGCGCTGGTAACAATATAGGCAGTGCCAGTTGGTCCACCAAGCCAAACACCCCATAAAACCATTCCAGGCAACATCTGAAGCCAGTTTCCAGCAAGAGAGAAGATCAGCGGTGCGGGCACCCATGTGAGCCATCCTACAATCATAATCTTCTTACGGTCATATCTATCAGCAAGCATACCAGCCACAAGCAAGGTCAGAGCTGCAACTAAACCCACTATGGCATAGAGTATTCCAACTTCGACCTTGCTGGCTCCAAGGGTGTCAGTCATGTAATAGGGTAATAGATAGGCGTAAAGACCATCCCCAAAAGAACCAACCAAGTTGGAGACGAAAATTAGTCTCAAGTCTTTGTTTAACACTTCGAAAGGGAAGCCAAAACTTAGGATTTTGCGCTGTTTGGCTAGAGTCAACTTCAAACCTCTTGTTTTTTCAGTTCTGGTTGTTATCAATGCAAAATGAACATGATTTTTTATTGTTTTCTATGAACAAAGACTGTTCATAATCTTGTTGCGGCTTTTTTCACTTCCTCTATTGCTGTTTCATCTTCTATTGTCGAATAATCTCCTAAAGGTTCCTCTGTGATTATTGCTTTGATAAGCCGACGCATTATTTTGCCACTTCTTGTCTTGGGCAGTTTGTTCACGAAGATTATGTCGCTGACGATTACTATTGGACCTAACATTTTCTTGACTAAATCCCCTAAGGCTTGTCTTAAAGCGTCATTTGCCTCGTATCCGCCTTTTAGAACAACCAATGCGCATGCTGCTTCGCCCCTTAACGGGTCTGGGCGTCCAACAACCGCTGCTTCTGCAACGCTTGGATGCTGGAGTAGAGCGCTTTCAACTTCAATTGTACCAATTCTGTGGGCTGAAATTTTGATGACTTCATCGACCCGTCCTAAGAACCAAATGTACCCGTCTTCATCTTTCATTGCAGCGTCGCCAGTAAAATAGACGCCTGGAATTTGGTTCCAGTAATCTTGCACATAACGCTCATGGTTCCGCCAAAGAGTAGGCGTCAAGCCTGGAAAAGGTCTTTTGCAGACGAATGTTCCCTTGACGCCGATTGGAACTGGTTTTCCTTCTTCATTGACTATTTCTGCGTCGATTCCTGGGAGCGGAATTGTTGCGGAGCCTGGTTTTATTGGCAGTAATGCTATTCCATAGGGGTTGCCAACCATTGGTCCGCTGCTCTCGGTCTGCCACATGTGGTCGATGACTGGTATTCTATCTTTAAAAACTTTCTTTTGAAGCCATTCCCAAGCTGGAGGATTTAGAACCTCACCTGCGCATGCAACAAGTTGAACAGAGCTTAAATCGTGTTTTTTGGGCCATTCATCACCATATCGCATTAAAGCGCGTACGCCTGTTGGTGATGTCCAAAGTTTTGTGACATGGTTCTTTTCGATTATTTGCCACCATACGTCTGGTGTTGGGTAATCTGGAACACCTTCATACATTATCGATGAGCAGCCGAATAGTAGAGGTGCATAAATAACGTAGCTGTGGCCTACTATCCAGCCTATGTCTGAAGTGGACCACCATACGTCTGTTTCTCGCATGTCGTAAACCCATTTGCCCATGGCGTAGATGTAAACTTGATAGCTTCCGTGGGGCTGGACTGTGCCTTTAGGTTTGGCCATGGTTCCAGAGGTGTATAGGATAAATGCTGGTTCGTCTGCTCGCATCTGTTCAACTTCAGCGTTTATCCCTTTGCCTTTTTCTATGGCTTTCTCCCATAATACGTCTCTTCCAAGTGTCAAAGGCGGGACTTTTTTGCTTCTTTTCAAGAGAATGATTTTTTTCACGCTTTTTCCATTTATTTTGATGGCTTCATCGACAACTTCTTTTAAGTTAACTGCATTGCCGCGTCTGTAGCCCACATCTGCTGTGACAACAATTTTTGGTTCCGCATCTGCTATTCTGTCTGCTAGGGCTCCGTAGCCGAATCCTCCAAAAACGACCGAGTGTATGGCGCCGATTCGTGTAGTAGCCAGCATTGCAACAGCGGCTTCTGGAACCATCGGCATGTAAATTGTCACTCTGTCGCCTTTTCTAACGCCTAAGGCTTTCAAAGCGGCTGCGAACTGTTTAACTTCGTTTAAAAGCTGGTTATAGGTTAAGATGCGAGTTGGTAAACCTTCGCCGTTCTCATATATTATGGCTGCGTGGTTGCCTCTTCCTCTTTGGATGTTGCGTTCTAAACAGTTGTGGGCTAGGTTTGTTGTTCCGCCTTTGAACCATGTGAAGTTTGGATGTTTCCATTCGAAGACTTTTTCCCAACGTTTAAACCAGTGCAGTTCCTCAGCGGCTTCTCCCCAGAAGCCTTCCGGGTCTTCTAAGGCTCTCTTAAGCATCAGTTTTAACTGATTTGGGTATTCAATTCTTGAAGTTTTGGATGCTGTTTCTTTAGCGGTTAACATGCTTAAACGCCTTACAGTTTTTTCACTAATTCTCAGCGTTCGCCAATAAATATTTTAATTTTAAAATGTCTGAATCCATTGGTAGAAGGGTTATTTTCTTCTGTCGATTATGTCTAGGGCTTCGGGTCCTGTGCCAATTAGTACAACTGGAGTTCCTGTTTGTCTTTCAATTTCGTTTATGAATTGTTTTGCTTCTTGTGGGAGTTCTTTGTAGGTCTTTGCTCCTTTACATTGTGGATATACACAGTCAAGTTTTGTTATGGCTGCCTCTGTTGCACCATTAATTTTTGCTGTTTTTTTAGCTAGTTCGAAGTTGAATGGAGCGGAACGTCTTTCGCGGCCTGTTCCTGCAGCTGTTTCAAACCATCCACATTTCAGAGCTTCTTCTTTTGGTAATTCTCCTGGTAGCGGGCCTGTCCCGACACGTGTCATGAATGCTTTGAACACTATTAGGACGTTGTCAACTTTTGTTGGGCCTACGCCTGCTTCGGAGCATATTGCTGAGGCGCTTGTGTCTCTGCCTGTCACATATGGGTATGTTCCGTGGAAAAGTGAAAGTAGTAAGCCTTGGGTTCCTTCTAACAAAACTTTTTTGCCATTGTCTATTGCGTTGTTGGCTTCTGTTGCTACGTCTGTTAGGTATGGTTGGAGTTCGGGAATGTCTTTTGCGATTTTTGCTGTTCTGCGGACGCGTTCTTCTA
>CAYZEP010000065.1:0-5910 GCA_964477645.1 uncultured Candidatus Bathyarchaeia archaeon
TTATGATTGCTGCAAACAAACAGCTTTTGCTGTCCTTTACCATGCATTTCAAAACTTGCTCTACGTCCGCAAACAATACACATGACTTGAGCGGGTAAATCACCCGATTTGCCTTTTTTAATCTGTTCGGCTTCTCTGTTGAGAATTTCGTTAACGTATTTTCCGAAAGACTTGCCCTGCTTTAACGCTTCTTCCGCTATGGCGATGTATGTGTAGTCCTTTACTATTAAGCTGTATCGAGCCAAATCACATCACAAACTGCTATTTATATATATGTGAATATATATGGTTTACTACTGCTAAAGTAAGCTAAGACTAGCGCTTTTACTTATATAATAATTAGTGAAAGTGAATGGTTTAGAGTTTGTTCAAGCGCTTTGGCTTAAACTCTCCGAACCACTCCGCCTCAGCTGAGATTGTTATTAACAGTGTGTACATACCATATTAAATCTTACGATTATGAGCATCAAATACGACTTAAGCGACACATACGTTAAAGAGAAACTGGCTAATCTTCCAGAGAAAATGCTGGAATACGCGTTTGAAGTTTTGATGAAACAAGCACAACTTATGAAGGGTTTAGCTCAGGTTTACGTTCCAGTTGATACGGGCAGTCTCAGAGATTCTATTCGTGTTGAAAGAGGCGGCGAGAGCCTAAGCTGGCGACAAGTTCGAGTAAGAGCCGGGGGCTATGTGACCAATCCTAAAACTGGAAGACTTGTTAACTACGCTGCAATCGTTGAACAAAGGCAACCATTTATGCGTCTTGCGTTTGAAGAGGTGAAGCCTACGATTGCAGAAATGATAAAGGCGACTGTGGTGGAAAAGGCGAATGTCTGAAGAAACCGTAACATTCAATCTTGAATTAAACGTGGAAAAGACAACATCTAGCATACGTAGGTTGGAAGGCTTATTATACCGTAGCATGGGTTTGTTAAAAAGATTTAGTGGAGACGAAAACATTGATGCTGCAATCACGAAAATCCAACAGCTAGTCTTGTTTATCCGTCTTCTCCATTCTGCAATAATATATTTAGAAGCAGCAACAGGGCCCATCGGATGGGCTTTTGCTGCGGTCGGCGTAGTCTCTGCCGGATTCGCTGTGGGGGACATAATGATGGAGATGCAGAGCCATTGATTCCAAAATGTAAAGTGGAAATATGGCAATCTGGCGCACCTCTATATACGCTAACAGACGATATTCCAAGTTTATATACAAAAGAAATTGTCACAAACGGTATCGGACATTTTCAGCTGACGTTGCCCACCAAAAAAAATGGAGACCACATTTACAACGACATAGGCTTAAACGATAAAGTCAAAATATGGCTAGGTTATGATTCAGTAGGCACTGGCGACCCAACTTTTGTTGGCAAAATATCTCGAATAACGGCGCCATTATCGATTGGAGAAGGTTACAGCCGAATGGTTAGTGGTTTAAGTCAAGGCGAAGTTTTGTTAAAGCGACTTAAAAAAGGCATGATGTGGTGGAATACAGCAGCCAGCTTAATAGTTGCAACTTTGGCGAGTGATTTAGGGTTAGGCACAAGTTTAATTCAATCCGATTCGACAGGTGTAAACATGGAAGTTGTCACCAAATCATACTTTGACGTTTTACAGTTTATAAGTGACTATTGGGTAAATGCAACCACAAAAGTGCAAAAAGACTTCTTCGTAGACGTTAACAATAATTTAGTTTGGCACAGCCGCCCCTTCAGAGACAGTGGTGTTCAATCTTTAGTGTTGGGCGAAAACATACAATCCTACATGGTATATCGAGACACTAATCCAATTTATAATTCAATCATGGTGTACGGAACATTTCTAGACGATGTTAAACATCCCTCAGACGGCGACAGTTTAACAGAGCAGAACACAACAGAAACGCCCCAAGACGATGGTTGGAGCGCAGACGTAGTGTGGGAAACAAGTTCGCCGCTTTCGCCGAAAGTAGGCAGCGAATACGTCAAGAAAACTGCTGGTGACGTGACTGAAATAGACATGTCAAACACTTTAGCTTCCAGCATAAAATGTGCAAGAAAAGGCTATAACAAACTGCATTTTTGGATTAGCTTCAGAAAATTTGCAACCACAACTTTGGACAGTTTCACTTTAAGCGTTGGCAGCACTTCTTCAAACTTTTTTTATAAAAGTTGGAAAATCAGCGACTTGGATCCGGGACAGACAGGCGATTGGGTTGAAATGGATGTTACATTAGGGTCCGATGCGGGTTTTTCGCGTTATTCCAAACCAGATTGGAACACCATCACTTATATCCGATTTCAACTCGATTGTAGCCCCGCAGCAACCATAGGCTTATTAGTTGATGGCATGTATTTTCATTATCGTGCCGCAAAAGGAGAAGCCAACGATAGCACAAGCCAAACTACGTATGGAAGACATGACATTGAGGTTTCGGATGAAACTTTGCTGTCTGATAGTGACTGTGTGAAAAGGGCTGAAGCTTTATTGTTGCAGCGGAAAGACCCGTTTATAGAAGTGGATGTAACTACTTTTGGCAACAAAGACATTTTAGTAGGAGACCAATTAACATTAACGTTGCCAGCAGAAAACTTGACAAGCGCCCCGTTTGATGTTGTAAGTGTTGAGCATTTTTTTACGGAGAAATTCTTAACTAAAACCCATCTTATCAGTAGTATAAACACGCGTATTCAAGCAGCCAAAAACATGGTTGACATGTTAAATCAGACAGAAAAGAAAATCCGTTTGTTGGCACATGACGAAAAAACAATTTCTTAGTTTGCCTCTTTCACTTTTTGTTATTGTCACTTCTGGGATATGATCCTCGCCTATGCTGACGTAAACGAACCATCCTTTCTTTCGCAGTTTCGTGAACAGTTCCAAACTTGAAGAAGCATGATCATGTTGTTGATTTTTCCTTCATTTTCTCGATCTCCTGTCCGTCTTTGTAAACCCAATAAGCAATTAAGAATCCGCAGAATCCTACAAGTATGTAGAATGCAAATAATAGTTTCTGCCAATCTTCAATGTACTGCCACGCGCTTGCAGGAATTGAAGTCACTCCAATCACCGAAAGAGAGAACGCAAGAAAATAAACTGCAATTACGAACGCTCTTATTATGCATCACCTCTTTCTTTTCATTTTCAACGGGTACACCAAAACCGTTTTGCCATTGCAACGGCTACATTGATACATTGTTTTGTTTCCACGATGGTAAGTGTAAGCAGATTCGCCATATTCAAACTTGTGTTCACACACTCGGCAAACGGGACGTTCTGGATGGTGAATGGGGCTTATGGTTACGCGCTTCATATTTTCACCCATGTTTCATATTTGGGAATCGTAAGAATAGGCTGATGAAAGTGGCGTGTTTGGTCTAATAGTGGCTGTCTAGATTGTTGTTTTAATCGTCTGCGACATTTTGGACACGTTGGCTGCTTATTCCTGTTGAAGATTGCTTCTTTTTTGGGAATCCATATTCCACAGTGTTTACAACGGAAATGCTTAACATATTTATTATTCATGGTTGTTGTTCTCCTTTTTCACTCATTAGTTTTCAACCTCTAAATCTAGCCGTTTCGGAATTGTTGCTAAACGTTTTTTTGCCATTTCCACGTAAGACGGGTTTAACTCTATGCCTATGTAGTGTCGGCAAAATTTCCGTGCAACTATCAAGGTGGTTCCGCTTCCACACATAGGGTCTAAGACTATGCCGTTTGTGAATGGTGCGTTGCAGTTGCATGAAGACCAACCAACAGTTCTACGGATTGCAACCGCTTCTCCGTATTTCATACCTTGCGGTCTTGGGGCACACAACTTATCCGAAGGGTATGCTTTCGGTTCTTTATGCGCTAATTCTGGGTTTCTACGAGGAATATATTCCATTTCGCTTTCTCTCAATGAAGAGTCAAGTAAAAAGTCAAAATGTGAATTGAGGTCAAGAATTTGCTTCAATTTTTTATATTGTTTCATTGTTGGAATATTTAATCCATTTTCCCAATTCCATACGCAACCCGTTATTCCCCCACTAATAGACGGAAAATAAGAAGCGACTTCATTGGAAGTTAAGCCTTTTTCTTCTCGTTTCCTTTTCAGATATACCCCAAACTCCTCTATAGAAAACATTAGATTCTTGATTTTCATTCTACTTTCTGCATTAGTGATTCGTGTTTTCGGCTTCCCACACACACTGCAAATCCACTGTGGACACGCTGCCTTAATCGGGTTTTCGCATAGTTTTTCTGGGTAAACAGCAAAATGTGCGCCTTTGAATGGTTGAGTAGTTAAACTCCAAAAATCCTCGTTTGTTCCTTTTTCAAATTGCCTTTCATGTGTGAATGAATGACCTGGTGTAGATGCCCACGAAGGACGCTTAAAAGTTGGTGAGGCTTCTATGGTGTCGCTTGGATTCTTACCGAGAGGATGACTCAAATCACTGGGCCGTGAAGGGTCAATCGCAAGATACTGTTGGGGGTCATCACGCATTCTATGAGGGCTGTTCATGCCATGCTTTTCTTTTCTTTCGTTTCTTGCTCTTGGACTCCCAAACTTTTCCGATTCAAAGCCGAAACCGTCAAACTTGCCCTCATAAGAAATTGTGTCATCTGGAGCCTTCCCCAAAGGATTAGGTTCCATGCCATGTTCTTTCTGCCAATCAAACAAACCACCTTTTTTAAAAGCTGCAGAAGTCTCTTTAAAATCAGTTGTCAATGCGGAGCTTTCAGTTTTTCTTCCATATTTTGCTCGCTGAAATGTTACTTCCTTGTGTGGTTGTCTTATTGCGTCCAAATCAAAAAAATAACGCCTACTCTTCACAAAAAAGTAAAGATGCTCCCAACTTGATGTAAGCCTATCTTTCACGCTTGCGGGCATGTGATTAGGCTTATGCCAAATAATGTCATTGCGGAGTATCCACCCATCTTCTTGTAAGGCTATGGCTACACGTTCGGGAATCAATAACTTCTGTTTAGGCTGAAGCCAGTAACCATTCTGTTTCGCAATGTTTTGAGGTCTATCAATTTCTAACTCTTGATAGCCTCTTTGTAAAGTATTAATTCGCAAATCTGTTTCATTTGGTGTTGCGCTTCCACTTTTCCCTTTACCCCCAAAGTATGTGTCTCCCATGTTAATCCACATGCTACCGCTCTTTTTGAGAACACGCTTCAACAAGCTTCCTAAAACAACCATTCGCTTGATATATTGACTAGGATGCGATTCCAAACCTAACCCGCCTACAGCAAAAACATCATCAACCTTCGGGATCTTATAATCCCTTAAACCCCAATAAGGCGGACTAAACATAACCAAATCAATGCTTTCTTCTGGAAAAGTCTTAAGCACCTCAAAAGCGTCCCCGCAAACAATTTCGTCAACAGGCAAACTCATTTTTCTTTCAACCTCCTAAAGTTTTTTGTTTCGCTAAATCTTTCGCATAAACAGGTTTATTGTTAAAATAGAATGCCGCACCTTTAGTTTTGAAATTGGCTTCCGCATCTATAAACTTCTTAAATAGTTCTGGGAACTGAACTTTTAAAATCATCATTTGTTTTTTGCTTGAAAAGGCTCCACATTGGCAAGTTTCTTTTATTCCCAACTTGTAATGAGGTGGCATTGGCAACTTATGTTCTCGTATATATCGTAAAACTTGTTTTTCTGTCCATTCTAATATCGGAGCGTATTTCCAGACATAGCTTTTGCGAAGATAAAACAGTTCTTTTAAATTGCGTCTCCGTATGCTTTCTTCTCTTCGCAACCCTGTAACCTCTGCTCGTTGAGGTTTCAGCGTCTTGACAAATTCATGGATTGGCTCAAGCTTACATAAACCACAACACCAACGGCGAAACATACTCGGCATTGGATAGCCTTTTTCTATATAATCCCAAAAGTTGCCATAAACAATGGTTAAATTCCAACCAAATTCTCTGCAA
>CAYZEP010000066.1:0-5812 GCA_964477645.1 uncultured Candidatus Bathyarchaeia archaeon
CACGGTTTTTCACCGAAAATAACTGTGTAAAACGGCTTATTAAGAAAATCGTTTCCAAAAACCCCGAATATACCCTACTCAGAGTTCTAGAAAAATAGAACTATTTGATTAGAGTTTCTTTAAATCACTTCCAGATTATAGAACTTTAAATTTCAACTGTGATTCGACTTACTTCTTTCATAGACTTCATAAGATCTAACGGTTAGAAACATCTCTCCCACTCTAACACGATTATATACTCCAATAGCAACTAGAGGATTTCTCCGTAAATGATATTTGGTGATTAAGCTATTTAGAATTAGGAGAAAGGTAATGAAGAAGATAGTTTCCGGAATAACGCTTACACTACTGTTAATGGGCATGTTAGCTTCGGCGTCTAACATTCAACTAACTAAAGCCGAGTCCAGGCTCATAGATTACCTGCAAGGATTAGTCAACGCTATCAATTTTGGTGACGAATCGGCTGATACTATTGATTATCGTAGCATCTATGCGGGTATGATGTTTGGCAAAAACACTACAGCAGATTTAGAAAACCTAATAGACGCTTATGGTAACGATAGCACAAAATGGAAACATTGTCTGTTCCTTTCTTCATGGGCAAAGAAATTTGGAATAGAACGCGAAACAGCAATCAAATATGCTTTGGGAAATGCTACAATGACGTCAGGAGGACTGCCGATAACATCAACAACAAGTTTTGTAACATCCGCAAAATATGCCTTAATGGGGTTCTATTGGGCAATTGAATATGATTATTTGCTTGACAAATGGAATTTAACAAAGGCATATGAAAACTTTGAAGATGCTTTTAATGCAGCGGACATATGGCATGAAGCTTTATACGAAGTGATTAATTCAACAAAC
This sequence comes from uncultured Candidatus Bathyarchaeia archaeon, assembly GCA_964477645.1. GTDB lineage: Archaea > Thermoproteota > Bathyarchaeia > Bathyarchaeales > Bathycorpusculaceae > CAYZEP01. The sequence goes on from CAYZEP010000066.1 coordinate 868, forward strand.
TACCGCTCAGGCTCAGATAGATTCTATGATGAATTTTCAAGCACGATGCAATGTTTTCTAATATTTGATTGGCTGAACGTTTCGCAAGCCTTAAACAATGCTCTGAAAATCTGGGATAGAATTAACGAACTCCATTGGGTAGAGGCTTCTACCAGACCACATTACGGCTATACTCCTGAAAGCGTAACTTACGAGTGTGAAGCTGGCTTCTTTCTGCAAGATGTTGCACTTTTGAATCATAGATACTTCAGCATGGAAAATTGGAACAGAGTTTTGCAAGATTTCAAAACCCGCTTTTTAGTGCAAAATTGGTCAAGCTATCAATGGCTGGATAATATGAACAAAACAACGTATGTTGTAGTTCACGCTTATTGGTATTCCGGTGGCAATCCAGAAAGACGTTTAGAAAACACTTTAGGAGCCTGGTTTACAATGTTGGGCACGTATCAACTTTTCAAGGATACTGAAAAAGAAACAATGCGTAACATGATAGAAGGATTTGGTTCTTACGCTCCAGCATGGCAATTACTACTAAGCGAAGAAGCAAGACTATTCAACCCATCATCATTCAAATTCAAAATGGACAGCACACCGCCAACAGCAGATTCTGATGTAGCAACATCTTACGGTTTAGCCCTAATGTATTACTTGGGCATAATTCCTTACACAGGAATGATAGCAATGCCATTGGAAGACTATGGATATGAATATGTACAAGTGGCTTTTGACCCAGATTTGTTTACAATGGATTTCAGTACGTGTTCTATCAAGATAGCGGTCTATAACGGAACATTAGGCTTTCAATATGGCACGGCACTTTGTAATTGCACTTTTGCTGAGACAGGGGTATACAACGTTACTTTTAGTAGTGATTGGAACAGTGTAACAAGCGCCATAAAGCTTTCTGATTTACCCTCTAACAGAATTTTTCTCAAGGAAATGACCCACGACATCACCCTTGCAGACATCACTCCATGGAAAACAGTTGCAGGACAAGGCTCTATCATGAAAATAAACGTGACCCTTGAAAACACAGGTGGCTACTCAGAAATTTTCAATGTAACCCTATATGCTAACACAACAATTATCGCTACAATTACAAATGTCACTTTATCCAGCTGGGACACTGTAACCACTATATTTACTTGGAACACAACAGACTTTGCCCGTGCTTACGTTATAAGTGCTAATGTATCAGCAGTAATCGGAGAAACAGATTTGACAGATAACACATTCGTCTATGGTATTGTCAAAGTCTCATGCCTAGGAGACCTAAATGGGGATTACATAACTGACGCCCAAGACTACCAGCTCATCAAGAGTGCCATACCTTCAAATTCTAGCAGTTCAAACTGGAATCCAAATGCTGAACTAAATGACGACGGCATAGTCGACGGACAAGACTTACAAATAGTCAAAAACAACATACCATCAAGTTTTCCACCATAAACTGCTGACTAAATATCTAGCTGACAGAATAGAGTTCTCTTTTTTCAGTTTCCAAAACTAGGAATCTAGAACTTTACGTGAAGCGTCCTAAGATGAATAGTATGGCTATGTTTAGATACATAGCTGTTAGGCTTATGACTATGGCTTTGTCAAGTCTTATGCCCTTTCCAAAGCAGAAAGCTGCAGAAACAAGCAACAAACTAAAAATTTGCAAGATTATCAAAATATATTGCAGAATCATGTCCCAATCAGCTAGGCTGAGATTCGAGAAAATTGTCGGAATCGCCAAGTAAATAAACGGATAAACCGCTAGAGGAAATGCTGCTATGCCTACACAAGTGAAAAGTTGAACATCATTTCCAACCCGCCGATAAAGCAGATAAGTGAAGAGTTCTGCGAAGAGGAATAGACCTATCCAATTAAAAATGTATAATGCCATCATGCTTGTGAAACTGTAAGCGGAGTATGGAAAATAGAAAAACAGAGCAGAATCAAGTTTCGCAAAGGCTGAACCTAACGCACCAATAAGCAGTATGGCTACCGAAACTGGCAAAAGCCTCAACGGTTTAACTGTTTTAGCGAAAACAGGCGAAAGAAAAAGCCATTTTGCTACACGGTGGCTGAAGGCTTCACTTATTCCAATGGTTGCTGGAACATTTCCCTCCTTCAAAATCCTATAAAGTGCCTGCCCCCGATCATTAAGCCTATACTTGCGTTGCTTATCTTGCGTTACAAAGTCTGAAAGCATGTCTAAGTGATAGTAAACCGTGCCTATGCCTAAGCCCAAAGCTTCTCTTAATTCTTTAAACCCAATTTTTTCTTGCGTACCTAAAATTTCAATTATTTTTCTGCGTGCCGGATCCCTAAGCAGAGTATAATACCGTGACAAGTCTTCCATCGAATCGGTTCCTCATGATTCTTGAAATCTTTTTTGACCGTGTATTTATACATTTTTAGGAACTGAAACATATTTGCAGTTTGTTTTTGAGACTTATGTTTTTTGTTGAGAATATTACCTTTGCGGGAATACTTGCTTTATTCTGTAAAAATCTTCTTAATGTTGGAGAAAGGAGGGCTTGCCAGACTCAGCCGTTGCAGGACAGGTTTATCCATGAAGTTGAGGTCACCTAAAGATTCTAAGCTCATTTACTTGGCTTTTTGCATACCCCTTATTCTGGCTTATCTTTCTTGGCAGTTCTTCCCCGTTTTCGCAAATTGGCTCGTGAATTACGTTTTTAAGTATGAGGTCGTTCCTATGCAGGAGAATTGGCTGTGGTATGGTGCTATTCGTTTTTTCTATGGTTGGTATACTTTTTTGGCTATCGGTGTCGCTGGGGTCTGGGCAGTTGCCGCCACACTTGCTAGAATTCAACCGAATAAGGCTAAGCGGTCTTATTATCCCATGGTTTCTTTTGTTGTTCCAGCCTATAATGAAGAGAAAAATGTTTCGCGTTGCGTAAAGAGCCTTTTCAAATGTGCAGAGAAATACGCTGGCTTATGCGAGATTATTGTCGTGGATGATGGTAGTAACGATTACACTTACGAAATTGCTTGGTCAACCATAGAATTTAATCGTAGACAACATCCAAAAGTTCGAGGGAAAGTCGTTAGGCATTCTGCCAATCTAGGCAAAGTTGAAGCAATCAGAACAGGCGTGGGTAAAGCTTTAGGAAACCTCATAGCAGTTGTGGACGCAGATTCTTGGTGGCTACCCGAAACTCTTGTGAAGCTTGTTGATTACACGCTTCTGAATGGAAAGAAGGCTGTGACTGGATATGTGCACCCTTCAGATGAAGACACTGAGCTGAATCCATACGTGGTTTTGCAGCAGCTTGAGTATAGCCAGGGCCTAGGCATAGCTAGGTGTGCACAGTCGTTGGGCAATAATGTGTTAGTTATTTCTGGCGCAATCGGCTTGTTTGATGCCGACGCTTTACGCGGAATTTTAAATGAAAAGAGCGTTCGCTCTGTCACAGAAGATTTTGAAATCACTCTAGAGATGCATAAAAGAGGCGCAGAAGTTGGCTATGTTAGCATTGCCAAAAGCTCAACAATTGCTCCAGCATCATTCAATGTTTTATGGAGCCAACGTCTAAGATGGTTTACTGGATGGCTTCATAACACTTTGAGCATTCATAAGAATTTGCTTTTTAAGAAAGCATGGTTAACCTTGCTTCTGTGGTACTGCTACATTTTCGAGTATGGTGGAGCCTTTATTGATTTAGCTGCCATGTTTGCGTTTCCGTTTCTCTTTTGGTTTGCACCCGACCGCATCTTCTTTATTCTCAACTTGCTCGTTTTCGTGCCATATAGCTTGCTTATAGGCGTCATAAATCAAGCCATAGCTTTAAAATACGCCTATAACAAGCATAATTATAGGACTTTGCTCTTTTACACGCCGTTTTATCCGATTTTAAGGTTGATTAACATACTTGCACGTTTAACAAGTTCTTTTAAGTATTGTTTAGGAGACCATGGAAATTGGCATGGTAAGATAAAAAGTGGAATTTAAGGTCATTTTTAATTGTTTGATGCAAAAACCGTTTTATGTTCGGCGTGAACCATAAATTCTTGGTGTAAAGATGCAGATTAAGGCTGTTCTATTTGATTTGTTTGACACTCTACTGATAATTGAGGGCAGCGAGGATTTTTACACTCCTTCTTTGAGAAGGCTTCATGAATTTTTGGTTAAAAATGGAGTTTGTGTTTCTTTTGAAGATTTCAGCCGTGTTTATTTTGAGATTCGTGATAAGCTTTATGCTGAAGCGGAGAAGAGCCTTGAAGAACCTCACTTTAATGTTCGTGTTTCTCGTACGCTAAAGAAGTTGGGCTACAATTTTGACTGTTCAGATTCAATTGTGGCAAGGGCTACTGAGGCTTTTGCTGACGAGTTTATGCGTTATACGTATTTAGATGAAAATTCCATTGATGTTTTGCAGAAACTTCACGGAAAATATAAGCTTGGGATTGTTTCAAATTTTGCCATTCCCGAATGTGTCTGGAAATTACTGGAAAAGTTTGATCTGAAAAAGTTTTTCGATATAGTTGTTATCAGTGGTGAAGTTAACAGGCGCAAGCCCAGTCCTGAAATTTTTGAGAAGGCACTGAAGGCTTTGAATGTTAAAGCTTCAGAGGCTGTTTTTGTTGGGGATACTCCTCATTTAGATGTTAAAGGCGCAAGAAACGTTGGGCTTAGATCAGTTCTCATCGAAAGGAAGACTTCCACTAAGGAAACACCAAAATCGTTCGTTTGGAAACCGCCGGAGAATGATGAACACCTTGAGCCTGACAAGATTATTAGAAGTTTAAGTGAACTATTGATTGTGCTTCAAGATTGTTAATCAAGAGATAACAACGCATATTAGGGTGTAAAGAAACATTTATATTGGCTGAGACGCCTTCAAATTCATTTTGGCGAATGATAGCTAGCCCCGCAATTTCACGGCGGCGGCTCAACCCCAACTATAAAGGCGTATAATCGCCCTAGAGGATGAGG
>CAYZEP010000067.1:0-5743 GCA_964477645.1 uncultured Candidatus Bathyarchaeia archaeon
CAGAAACTTCTGGGCTTCAAAAAAGCAATGGAAAGGCGAGAGTTCGAAACTATCCCGGGCTACCATTAAACGGTGCGGTGTTTGGTCGAGGTTTAAATTCTCGGTTTCTTGGGTCTGGAAATCACGCGTGTATTAGCTGTTTCTGACGGCATATTTTTTCGTGTTTGTAGTCAATAATGAATCATTAGAAGGTTTAATGTCACCTTTTAACAGGGTGAGTAACTGGTAGTCTTGTTTTGCACTTCTCACAGACGCCGTACAAATCTAGACGCTGTCCTGTAACCGCAAATTTTGCGGCAGCAGCAACCCTTCCAACTATTTCTTGCGCTGTGAGATCATCTAGATCCCTAATGTTGCCACATCGCAGGCAAACCAAGTTTATGTGAGGTTTCATACAGGAATCAAATCTTGTCTGACCCTGTGGGAAATTCAATTCTTGGACTAGACCGAGTTCCGTGAGGATCTGGAGGGTTTTGTAGACTGTGGCAAGGCTGACTGTTGAGTAGGTCTCTCTGATCTTATTGAAGATTGTCTTTGCACTTGGATGATCTCTGCTGCTAAGTGCGAACCGACAGATTGCTATTCTTTGGGGGGTTGCCTTGTATCCTTTCCTGCGAAGAGCCTTGATAATTGAGGCGTCAGATTTGTGAAATCCGTTCATGGCATTATTAGGAAATAATCATTCTTAAATAAATCTTACCCATTAAATATTGTGTTATTTAGTAGTGAAGAAGCGTGAAAGGAGGTGATCGCTACGTCTAGAAAAAAACATGAGTATTCGAAGAACGTTGGCAGAGAGATGGTTGAAAAGGCAGGCGTCAACGTCAATCAATTAATAGATAAACTGAAGAAGGCTGCAGCTGCTGAATTCACGACTTATTACTACTATACCCTTCTAAGGATGCATTGCACTGGGCTAGAAGGAGAAACCGTGAAGGAGATAGCTGAAGACGCAAGACTCGAAGACAGACTTCATTTCGAAACCATTGCACCGCGTATCTACGAGTTGGGAGGTGAACTGTACAGAGACTTGAAGGAGCTGCATGACGACTCTGCTTGCTCAGCTGCTTACTTGCCTAAGAATCCAAATGATGTGAAAGCCGTCCTCAAAGTTTTGCTAGAAGCAGAACGATGTGCTGTCCGAGTATATACCGAAATCTGCAACATGACCTTCGGCAAAGACCACAGAACATATAACCTATCCCTAGCTATCCTACACGAGGAAATCGAGCATGAAGCATGGTTCCAAGAACTGCTTGAAGGAAGACCCTCTGGACACTTCAGACGAAGAACACCTGGAGAAGGCCCCTACACCCAGAAGTTCAGACACATAGAGTGAAGCAGATAACAAGACACGCTCCCCATCTCTTCATGTGTGTGCCAATCAATTGAGGAAGTATTATGAACATAGAAATCATTTGGCTCGGTTCCATAGCTAGCTTGATCGCAGGCATGGCCACTGGAGCTGGTGCGATACCAGTGTTGTTCACGAGGCAAATTTCAGACAGGTTGCTAGATGTAATGCTGGGATTTTCGGCGGGTGTGATGCTAGCTGCTACTTCTTTCAGCTTACTTATTCCAGCTATCGATTTGAGCGGTCCGTGGGTTGCGGGTTTTGGGCTGGTCTTGGGCGCCCTTATCCTGCATCTGGTTGACAGTTCTATTCCTCATTTACACCAATTTCTCGGTGCAGAGGGACCACCCTCAAAGTTGCCACGAGTATGGCTGTTCGTCCTAGCCATAACAATTCACAACTTCCCTGAAGGGTTGGCAGTTGGAGTGAGCTTCGGCGGCGGAGACGTGGCAGCTGGCTTAGTGGTAGCTATGGCTATTGGGCTACAAAACATGCCCGAAGGTCTTGCAGTTGCGTTGCCATTAGTTAGGGAGGGATACACCAGAGGCAGGTCTCTGTGGTATGCGATTCTTACAGGTGTGGTTGAACCTGTTGGAGGTTTGCTTGGTGTCGCTTTGGTCTTCATTTTTCAGCCTATTTTGCCTTGGGCGCTTGCTTTTGCTGCAGGTGCCATGCTTTTCGTGGTGAGCGATGAGATGATTCCTGAAAGCCACAGGAAGGGTTTTGCGAGAGATGCAACTTTTGGGCTGATAGCTGGATTCGTTGTAATGATGTTCCTAGATTGCCTATTCACCTAGAAATGGCGCCAAATGAATGGTTGCAATCATGGTGAATCATGATGGACAAATATGTTAGGATAGCTGAAACCAGAGATGTACCGAAGAATGATATGCGAGTCTTCAAAGTTAGCGGTCGCGAGATGCTTATAGTAAACGTTGAAGACAAGTTCTACGCTTTTGAAAATCATTGTCCACACATGGGGTATCCGCTCTATTTAGGAAGTCTAGAAGGAAAAGTGTTGACATGTGGTTTTCACTATGCCAAATTTGATGTTAGAACTGGGAAATCTTTAGGGCCAGTTACACGTCGCCCTCTGAAAAAATTCAAGGTTAAAATCCAAAACTCTTCGATACTAGTTAAACTATAGCACAGATGATTCTCTTGAAAGGAAAAAATCTTTATTCAAGAAATTATAAACGGTTACCACTTATTTGCTTTATACAAGGAGGTGATTAGAACGACAAAGAAAGAGCTCTTGAGCATGTTGAACAAAGCCTTAGAATTGGAACATGCCGCTAGAATACAGTATCTAGCTCACGCAGAACAGGTGGATGGACTGAACGCGGAGCCGATAATTGCAAGGTTGAAGGAGATAGCTGACGACGAGAAGAAACATGAAGAAATGTTCAGAGAAATGATTGGCAGTTACTTAGACGGAGTGCCTTCCATGGGCATGGCAGAAACGCATCCAGCCAAAACCGTAAGCAAGATTTTAGAAGTAAACCTCAAGGACGAAAAGCACGCGGTTGACATTTACTTGGGGATTCTGAAGAAAATACACGAAATGAAGGACGAATTAAAGTACGAATCCTTCCAGCTGGAACATATGGTAAGGCATGTCATAATGGATGAACAAGAACACATAACAGAACTGAAACTGCTCATAGGAACGAAAAAGTAATTGCTGAACTTTCAAAATACCGCGGTACCAACATAAACTAGTGCTTACTTGCTTGCTGTTGTAAAACAGCCTTTTTTCTAAAAAACCGCAGAAGTAAAAAAAGAAATCAGTAAAAGTATGATTAAAGTTATAGCGTGTAAAACTCATGAAAGAAAAAGAGAGGTGAGAAAATGACCAAAGTTGGAGAGATATACCTATGTAAGATATGCGGCAACAAAGTTAAAGTTCTTGAGACGGGAAAAGGCACTCTTGTCTGCTGCGGAAAACCAATGGTGATCGTAAAACCTTAAGGGCAGGTTACAGTTGCACAAGAAATCAATAATAAGGTCTTAGCTCCGATATTTTAAACCAATGTTTGAACCTAAACCAGGCTATCAAACAAGAATTATTATTAGCTTATTTTTGGAAGAATCTAGATGTGCTAGAAACTGCCCACATAGAATGCACCTATAAGAACTATGATTAGTATTCCAGAATAGCTGGAGAAAAACTCTAATGAAAGAACTTAAAACAATCGAAGAAATAGCTCACCATATTCTACAAGAAGATTCCGACCCTGTAGTTCGTTTTCGCCTATTGCACGATGTTCTAAAAGTGCCACATAACACTGACACGCTTATCAATGCTCGGCGAAAGATGTTACAGAGCCGATGGATTCTGGAACTCAAAAACGAGCAGAGAAAAGATGGAAGCTGGGGCAGATTCCATTCTGCAATGAAAACCAAAGGGAAAATTGGAACTACGGAAGCTGCAGTTGAGAGAGGATTAGCCTTAGGTTTAGAAGCCTCCGATCGTATTTTTGGTGCCACAATGAACTACCTTTCACGCCTACTTGAGGGATCAATTGATTTTCCAGATCCTCCAGAGCGAAATAATCGATGGACCACAGGTAAGCAACTGTTTGCAGCTTCAACCTTAGCCAGAATCTGCCCAACGCTGCCGATACTTGATAAAACATGGGAATTATGGGCTACTATCGCGGGGCACACATTCAATTCAGGAAAATATGAACCAGAAGCTGAAATACAAGCACACCAGATGCTAACTGGCGCTTCTGTCAAGGATAGCTACCTAGTGCTTAATAATAGGTACCAATTGGCCCTCCTTGGATCAAGAGCCACAAAGCTATCAGAAACCCTCGAGAACGCTTTGGCCAATTGGGTATGGCACAAAGAGGATGGTGTTGGGTATTTGGAAATTCCGTTGTCAAATCCTCCCCGTCGTTTCACACCTGGAATGTTAGATAGACTTTTCACATCACTTGAGCTACTTTCTCACTTTCCAAGCTGGCGTAGATTCGCTGGGAACCTGATTGATTGGTTGTGGAGAAAAAGAAACGATGAAGGATTCTGGAACTTTGGACCTCGAGCAAGCATGTCAGTCTACTTCTCTCTCTCAGAAAGCTGGCGAAGAAAGAGACACCGACAGCACGACTGGTCAACGCGGGTTCTCGCATTACTCAGAAATTACTATGAGGCCTCCAGCGATTCTACATAATTGCGCAAACTTCGTAAAAACCAAATTTCAAAACATTCTTGTTTGCCTTAAATCATTCTTTTAGCCTTGTTTCCAGGATATTTTTCCGAAAAGAACAAGAACCGTGTCTTTACGCCAAGCTACAAAAATAAGTTTCCCGTAATTGTTTCCAGCATGGAGATTCTTTCAGATATTTTATTAATTAACTCGTTCATTTTGGAGACGGAGAAGTGAACAGTGGAAGTATGGGAGAATATCTACAAGGCAGTTGCTTCCAGAATAGAGGAAGAAGACAGAGCTTTCGAGTTAGCATACTTAAGGTTTGGTGAAGCCAGAAGGTGGATAGTTGAGCAAGCTAATCTGAACCCTCATTGGTCAGTTTTAGAGATTGGATATGGCCAAGGATATCTGACCATGGAGTTAGCTTCTGTTTTGAATGCTGGAAAAGTTGTAGGCATTGATTTTCTTCATGAACGCACCACGATCGGAGTCACTCGGTGGATTGCAAAACAAACAGGAAATAAGAAAAGAATAGCTCTGATCGCTTCCGATTCAACAAAACTTCCCTTCAGAGAAGGAAGCTTCGATGCGGTTGTCAGTTTTCTGGCCTTACAGGATATAAGGAGCACTAAAGGAAATGAGGGTGTTCTGGCTACAGTGAATGAAGCTTGTCGAGTTGTGAAGAAAAACGGCACCGTTGCGCTTGCGGATAATTCGTTTCCTTGTTGTAAGCCAAAAGCAGACCAAGGAAGGCTTTTCGATGCCATGAAACAATATTGGCGTAACCTTTTGCCGTCAACGAAAGAGATTACTGAAGTGATGATAAAGAATGGATTGTCTCAAGTTAAAGTCTTGTCTTACGACCCGAAAGAGAGTCTGCTTCCGAAAGACGCAGAGAGGGAACTTAGATTAAGCGTTGAGTGGGCAAAACCATTTGGAGTGAAGGTGGATTTTAACGGTTTTTGGCAAGAAGCTGGCGAAGTTGTTAAAAAGCAAGGGAGGATCTTCCCTGAAATAATTCTTTTTCTTGGGATTAAAACCTAACGTGTCGGTTTTGCGCTATTCCACAGTGTTTTTCAGTATCGGCGTTTAATGCCGGCGTTTTTGCAAATACGTAAATGATTGTGGTCTTTTACATTGTACAAACGTAAGGTTGAATGCAACGATTCTAAAATCGAGAGCGCAAGCATGTTTACTCTTGCTTCATAAACCTAATAAGAGAAATTTGCAAA
>CAYZEP010000068.1:0-5476 GCA_964477645.1 uncultured Candidatus Bathyarchaeia archaeon
TGGCTATTCCGATGGATATGCCGAGAACTGTGAAGGCGCTTCTGGTTTTGCGGCGGAGTATGTTCTTAAAAATTAGTGTTGAGAACCGCATTCATTTGCCACCAATCTTAACTCGTTTAGACAAGTTTTCATTTATAAGCGCTTCCACATAGCGTCCGCCCATTCTCTTTTCTACAAGTATTAAAGAAATGGTAACTTGGAATGATTCCAAAAATCGGTTTAAAGGCTTAAGAAAAGACGAGTATTAGCTAATAACTTTAGCTGGATAGTCCGCGTTTATTCATATCGAGTCAGGTACAGTGGTTTACTTGCTTCCTTTTTCTTTTCTTCTCGTGAGGTACTTCTGAACTCCACACTTGCATGTGATTTCCTTGCGTCAATTAGGTTTGATGTGGATGGATTTTCGTTGTGGGTATTTTTGTTCTGAGTTTCCAATTTCTACGCCACTTCTTATGATGTGGATTGTTAAATATTTGATTTCAGAAGTTATGATCAGTATTTTGAAATTGAATTTCAGATTCGTAAAGATTATTTCATTCCTCAAATATCAAATGCGTGATTCACTATGCCTACTAAAATTCGGGGTAAAAGAAAGATTCAGAAACGCCGAGGTTTGAAGGTTAACACTGAAGCTGTAAGAATCTTAAGGACAGTAAAGGATGAAGAGGCTTTCTATTTCTACGAAGATGTTGGGAAGCCAACTGGAGAAAATGCTAAAAGTCTCACTGATTTCCTTGAAAAGATAAAGTCTGTAAAGCTGGAAAGCTTACGCTTTCATCTTCAAAGGCAAGACTTCCAAAACTGGGTTAAGCAAACCCTTGGTGACTCTAAACTTGCAAGAAGAATGGAGAAGATACTTCTTTCAGGCGAAGATGACGTTAGAACAAAAATCTACACAACCATTGAAAATCGCATTAAGGAATTAGGAGGAACATCTGTAACATTATTGGTTAACCCGGATTTGGCTGTCGCCATCTCCAGTTCTTCATCGTAGAGTCTTTCAGTTCTGACATGCGTTTGTGTGTGAAACGGTATCGGATTCCTCTGTTTGGAGCCCTAATAGGCGGATTGTTTTATCAAAAGAAAATTCTTCTGTTGAATGAACTGGAAATATCAAGAAAGCTTAATTAATCAAAGGTTTTTCTATTATTTTTCGGCATCCCAGCCCCTATTGATAGCCCTGGTAGTATAGTCCGGTCTAGTATTAGCGGCTGTCGCCCGCTGGACCCGGGTTCAAATCCCGGCCAGGGCGCCACTCTTCTTTTAAGTCATTAACTCCACAAAGCATATGAGAAAGTGTAATCATTCAGTTTGAATGATAAATGTTGAGTTTTTCTCATAAGCAGACCGATAAAGGTTCTCCAAACGTGTGGTTACTTGATATTCTAAAGGAGTCAGGCGTCGCGTCTGACATGAACTATGATGAAAGCCAAATTGTTGCCAAAGTTTCGAAAAGCGGCTTGTGCGTGGTGTGTAAAGGCTCAAAATTTTTGTGCGGCAAAACCCGATGTCCAATCATAGTTAAGGCTAACTATTTCCTAAAAAGCGTCCCACTAATGCAAAGCGAAGACATCACTGGGGCTTCACCTCCGAGCGTTTTTGTCGGAAGAATCGGCTATCCGTACGTTTACGCTGGACCTTTGGTGCCACCAGTTCAAGAAGATACAAGCCTGTATGATTTGCCAGAGTTCTGGTTTGGGAAAACAATAGACGAAATCGTAGGCTTCCGCTCCATGCTTATCCGTGGCAAACACCGCGTGCACGTGCAGAAATTTGAACAAGCAGGAAAGATAATTGAGAAAACCCGTGAGCTAGCTCTAGCGGTTAATCCAGTAGATGTTGAGTTATTGTTGAAGAATAAACCGCGCGGCTTCTTAGTCTTAGATGATGATGTTCAACCTTTCGGTCCTTCAGCGCTCATCCGTGATTTATATGTTGGAAATGCCCGCTGGGACCATCAAATAGAAAAAGCATACGGCGACACGGACTTGAAAGCCACCAATGCTGTATTGGAACTTTACAGTAGAGGCGTACTAGTTACAAAGATTCAAAGAGCCTTCAGCGTCGGCGCCTTTGGCTTAAAACCAAATCGACGGCTTGTGCCAACCCGCTGGAGCATAACAGCCGTAGACAGCATAATATCAAAAGAGCTTATGGAGAAAGTGAAGACTTTTCCTGAAATAAATGAATATCGTGTTTACGAATCCCGCTATCTGGATAACATTTTTGATGTTCTTATGATTCCAAGCGCATGGAGTTACGAGATAATAGAAGCATGGTATCCTGGCACTGTCTGGAATCCCAACGGCAAAAACGTCTTTCTGTATTCAGCATGGGAAGGATACGATGGAAGAACAACATATGCGGAAATAGGCGGGTGCTACTATTCTGCCCGCCTAGCAGTTTGCGAGCAACTTTTAAAGGAAAGAAGACAAGCCACAGTGATAGTCTTACGTGAGGCGCATCCCGGTTACATAATGCCTGTCGGCGTCTGGCAAGTGAGAGAAAACGTGAGAAACGCCATGCGCCAAAAGCCCTTCACCTTCAACAATCTGGAGGAAGCCCTAAAATGGATTGCAAGTCGATTCCAAATTCCACTGCAGCAATGGATTATGAGAAGCGAACTCTTGAAGAATGCACTCTTCCAAAGGAAAATAACAGATTTTCTTGCAAAGCATTGATGATTCAGCCTAGCAGATATTATTCGGAGGTTTGAGTAACAGATAAAAGCTGAAGCTAAGAAGTAATAGTTGATGAAAAGTCATTCGTATGGTGATAAGTCACGAAAGAATCAAAAGCGAAAAGGTTTTTCAAGGCACTTCGTGACATGCTAGCTGGCTTATACAATGCTCTTTATGGTTTTGTGTTGCACTCTTTCATGAGTATAAATCGAAGGGTTAGGTCAAAACTCCCTGTTTGGCGTATGGAAGAAGAAACCCTAGAACATATACGCTTTTTGATCAAAGTGTTCAAGTGGATAGTTTTACCAGTAAGCCTTCTTTATGTGTTTGCAAATTTCTATTTCTTTGGAGAAAATGCTTTAGACTCCATGTTGTGGGGCCTATTGATTTTCTTCTACAGCAATTTCCTTCCAGATTTACCTTCCATCTTTAGAAGGAGGAAGAACAACGTAAGAGCTGAAGATTTGCCATGGTATAAGAGGTATGCTCTTTTGTTGTTTGCTCCACTGTTAATCTGGGTTTTGTTTTCTGGAATACAATTAGGATGGAAGACAACCGAAACGTTCCATGACTTCAAATCTTTAACAATATACGGAGCGTTTCTTCTTATACTGGGCTTTTTTGCGTTTGTAAACTTTCCAATCTCCATTGGAAACATAACCAAGATCCTATCTCTCCCACTATACGGCATTATAGGATATTTAACTCATTTGAAGGTTGACAAAATCTGGTAAAAAAGCTCTCTACTTTTTAGTAACAATAAATCTGAGGATTTTTAATACATCTAAAAAATATGTGGATTGAGAGTAGCCTCTGTTGCGCATAATGAAAAGTCAACACATCTTGATGGTCGGTCGCATTGGACTAGTACATCCAGTTTTAAATTTATAAATCTTGAAGGCTTTTATTAGTGAAAGGTGTTCTAAGTGATCATCGAAACCCTCGCAGTATTAGCTCTTATTACAGGAGTTGCCCTTTTAGCATACTCTAGTGATAAGGCGGTTGAACACTCAGTAAACATAGCTTCGAGTCTTGGGGTTTCGCCTCTTCTCATAGGCCTCGTAATAGTATCGTTAGGCACAGACTTGCCAGAAATTTTCAATTCCATCATTTCATGGGGAATAGGCCACGGAGACATAAGTGTGGGAGACTGCTTCGGATCCATCCTTGCCCAAATAACTTTGATTATAGGCATTCTTGCTTTGCTGGGAGGAACCTTTAAGGTTAAGAGAGACGAGATAATAGTCATCGGAGCATGTGAATTTTTAGCACTCATTGCCGCGATTTCGATTGTTGAAAAGGGATACATTTCAAGGATGAATGCTATCTTCTTGGTAGCTTCTTGGCCTCTTCTTATGCTGATCATAAAAAACGTCATGAAGAAAGACTATTCAAAGCAACATACTAGTAGAAGGCTGTATCATCATGTTGCGATAACTGTTATGGGTTATGCAGGAGTTGCGATTGGAGCCTATATCGTGATCAATTCAGTGATCATCTTATCAGAAGCATTGAAAATTCATGAATATATCATTAGCTTCTTTGTAGTCGCTATCGGGACCTCTCTCCCAGAACTAGTTGTCGACTTAACAGCCATTCGCAAAAAACAATATGAAATTGCTATAGGGGACGCCATAGGAAGCTGCCTTGTTGACGCTTGTTTGTCCATCGGAATAGGTCCTTTAATTTTTCCTGGCTCAGTGTCGGGAAGACTTGCCGAAACCACTGGTTTATACGCGCTGTTTGCTTCAATTGTTGTAATTTTAACGCTTGCTTTGAGACAAAGACTCGATAGAAAAGCTGGGGTGTTCTTCATTATTGTTTATGGATTTTCCTATGGGTTACTCTTCGTTTAAGGTGAAGAAACTAACAGATTTTGAAGAAAAGTAAAAAGTCCAATTGTATAGTTATTATTCATTCGAAAAACAAAAATTCTTTAAGTTGAACAGCAAATTAAGGGTAAAAAAGGGTTTGAAAATTGTTAGATCCTGTTACGCTTGCGCTAATATTAGGCGGCTCAATCATCGTGATAGGTTTTCTAGGCAATTACGTATTTGAACGCACAGGTTTTCCAGACATGCTTTTACTCATAGCTTTGGGAATGCTTCTTGGACCAGCGACTGGTTTAGTGGATACCAGTTCAATAATGGTTTTGGCTCCATATTTAGCTGCTTTAGCCTTAGTTTTTATCTTGTTTGATGGTGGAATGGCTATGAATATTTACCGTGTTTTTTCTGAAAGTCCACGGGCTACCGTTCTTGCTGTAGCAGGCTTTGCAATGAATGTCATTGCAACAACTCTTTTTATGATGTACATTGTTATTCCAGACAGGCCACTGCTATACTCTGTGCTTTTTGGAACAATTCTTGGAGGCAGCAGTAGTATAGCCGTAATTTCCTTGGCTTCTAGGATTAAAGTGAGTGAAAAGTGTTCAACGATATTGAGCCTAGAATCTGCAATTACTGACATTTTATGCATAGTTTTCTCGTTGGTGGTGATCGAAATAATATTAAGAGGAGCCTCTGTGGATCTAACAACAATTGGTCAATCCATAGCAAGTC
Organism: uncultured Candidatus Bathyarchaeia archaeon; assembly: GCA_964477645.1. Taxonomy (GTDB): domain Archaea; phylum Thermoproteota; class Bathyarchaeia; order Bathyarchaeales; family Bathycorpusculaceae; genus CAYZEP01. Next base: position 5,243 of record CAYZEP010000068.1, read on the forward strand.
GATTTTCAATCGGGGTGGTTCTCGGGATAATTTTCGGCTTCATTTGGTTAAGCGTACTAAAAAGAATCACAAAAGCATCTTACGCTTACATGCTAACTTTGGCTGTTGTACTTTTAGCTTATGCTTTTTCAGAATTCTTAGGTGGAAGTGGTTCGCTTTGTTCTCTTCTCTTCGGCATCATGTTAGGTAACGAAAAAGAAATCTACAAAATACTCAGAATGGAAAGGCCGCCAA
>CAYZEP010000069.1:0-5454 GCA_964477645.1 uncultured Candidatus Bathyarchaeia archaeon
AATCTTCCCACTCTTCCCAAGCCTAGACTGCAACTCCTCCTTAGACATGGCATCACTTCCAACCATGCCCAATTGACAACCCACATAACAAGCCAACAACCACAACAACAAAGTCTCATTATCCGTCAGCTTATCCTTACCCACAAGCAAACTCGCACCTTCCTTCCCAAAACCAATCAAACCCTCACACTCCTCAACAAGCCTCTTCAAATCCACACTCAACACAAGCCTCTTCGCAACCTCAAAAGACGGCAAAAACTCACCAAAAAACCTGTTTAAAGCAACCCAAACATCCTCAACACTACCTGAAAAAGTCTTCTCAACATCACCAAACTTAACATGAACCGTAACAATCTGCTTAACCTCACCCACCCATAACTCACCCGTCACATCAAATTAGAAACAAAGTAACATTTAGTTTATTATTCTTATTTTCCTTTCTGCAATTATGACAAGTTTCTTCTGAAATTCATCCAACATCAGAAACACTTTTAACATTCAAACCTCTCTTCTTAAGCCATTCCACAACACTTCTCGGCACATTCTCGTCAACAAGTAACATTTGAGGCAAACTTCAGCCTCTAAAGAGCAACAGTTACCTCTCTTTCCAAAAGTTTCGAAGCATAGAGAAGAGCAGCCTTAACATCTTCTTCTCTAAGTTCTGGATATTCCTTCAACACATCCTTTATAGTCATACCTGTAGCAATCAGCTCTATAATCAAGTGAACGGGAATTCTTGTTCCCTTAATTATCGGTTTTCCGACAAGAACGCTTGGATCAACGACAATTCTATCCAACAGTTCTTCCATGTCAACCACTTCTGTTTAACGTTAGATTCCCATACCTATATTGATGTCTCGCACTATTTTAATTGTTTGTCCTTGCCACATTCAAGTCTTGAGAAGACTTCGTTTGCACGCACACACTCATGTCTATTCACGCCATCTTACCCCTAAGCCTAGTCAAAACATCATCCTCAACCCAACGCTCACCCTGCACAGTCAACTTAAACTCAGGCCTACCAGGATCAGGCTTAAACACCTGCCCACGCTTAGTCATCTCATTAAGCCTAGCAGGAACCATACTCTTAATCCCACTAGACTCCAAAAGCTTCCCAACCTGCGCCGCCGTATTCACCTTATCCTCAGAAGCATACAACACCAACCCAATCGCCTCATAATGCGTAAGCCTCTCACGACTAATCAAAACAGGACCCTCAGTAGTCAACTCAACAATCCCCTTCAACTGAACCCCAGAAGAAACCAACCGACTAGAAACAACATCCCCAACCTTCTCCAAAAAATTCTCCGGAAAACCCCTAAGCATCTCAAGAATTTCCTGCGGACTCTCACCTTCAACAACAATCTCCCCAAAAGACGTCTTTATCCGCGCTTCAATCTTCCTCATCTAACATTTCCCCTTCAAACTAAGCTTCCTCTTCAGCAAGAATATACACGTGACCAGCATCAGTCTTCCAACGCCTAACCTTTCTCTTCCTAACAAGCCCCATAACAACCCCAGCAAAAACACGCCCCGAATAACTCAACCCATTCGCCTTCAAAGCCTCCTTCAACTCACCAATAGTACGAGGACGCCACTTCCCCCAATCAGTCTCAAGAATCCTCAAAACAGCCTCATCACAATTCTCCACACGCGAAATCTTAGGATACTTCTGCGCCGTCGCCGCCTCCCCCTCCTTAGCCGCCTCAGGCTTAGCAGTTTCAGCCTTAACAGTAAGAGTCGCCACCGTCTTAGGCTTCAAACCCTCAAAAGCACTATGAACATCAGCCATCAAACCAGGCAACTCCTCAATCGTCCTCAAAACCTCCTCACGACTCCCACAAACCTCCACCTCAAACTCACCCATCCTCACCCGAAAAACAAAACCCTTCTCCACTTCCCTAACACCCTTACCTTGCAAACTCAACCCCCATATAAGAGAGTACTAACCCCTTTTAGAATTTGCGTATTCTGACATATTTCGAAGTTGGGAATATCGTATTAAACATTAAGATACAATACTTTTACTTTAGACACAGAGGGATACTGTGGCTAAAAAAGGAATCGCTGTATGGCTCTTTTCTTCGTTAACCTTCATAGCCCTCGCACACATGATTGACGCGATTTCAGCTTTAGTTTTCAACAACGAAATCAGACTTTTCCAGCTCTATCCCTTCGTAAACGAGAAATTAGAAACCATAACACCCATGACATACTTCTGGATAAGCGTCGCTTCAACCTTCATTCTTTGGGGCATAACATGCGCAATAGCCTTCGAAAATCCCGTGGAAACTTTCCTAAACAAGATACTCTCAGACGCAAAAAAGCAAAGCGCAGTTGAAACTCAAGCATTGGAAGGGAAAAGTGAAATACTAGACTCGATGAACGAAACAATAGAACAAAATGGCGCAGTTCTCGCACAGGTCAAAGACCTAATATACAACATAAGAACCGAAGTGAAAGAGCTTCAACCACTAAAAGAAAACGTGGGAAAAATGGAAAATGAGTTAAGCCATTTAAAGAAAGAAATCAAAAATTTTGAGGAAAAATTGAAATATCCAAACGTTTGCCCAGCGTGCGGAAAACCAGTGCTACCAGAATTCAAAATCTGCCCATACTGCGGCGAAAACATAAAACTTCTTCCAGAAAAAACCATTACGCTGAAGGACTATAAGTAGACATGTTAATTTGCTAAACAATCACGAAAAGAAAAAAAGGTTGGCGTAGATTAACGTGGTAGCTTCAATTTCTTGGTCGCAACTATGGCAAAGCCTGTTATGAGCACTAGGACAAGCATTAACGCTAAGTTCGTAAATTCAGGTATGACCTCTCCTGTTAGTGTGTAGGTGGCATAGTCTAGGTAGTCTGCCGCATACCAAGTGGTCAAATTCAGACACCATGCTGTGTAAATTTCGAACTTGAAACTGTTAGTCGAATTTACACTACCAGTAGATGAAAGTAAGTTCAAGTGAATCATCATAACGAAGCTGTTCTCTGTCCAGTTGACTGCACCCTGAGTGGTCGCATTGGTTATTTGTTGATCGGCAGCCCATTGGGTGCCCGTCCAGTTATAACGAGAAAATGTTGCAATTGTTCCGTTTGAGATGCAATGGAACAAGAACGTCGCGTTAACGTCGTTCTTATCAATTCCCGCGTTCGTGAGAAGCAAAGTGTCATTTCCAGCCTTCGTATGATTAGCATCTTCAATGTAAAGGTTTATCGTGAAGTTATTGTTAGCAAAGGTTGCGTTAGTATCAACTCTTACAAATAGGTAAGTGTAGTTGTTACACATCCATACATTCTGAATATCGGTTACATTCGTCACGGTGTTGTTCAAGTTGTCACCGATTGTATCTGTGATATTTTCTACATCTTGCCATGTTGTCAGATCGTATATGTCGATAGTTTTCTCCTCTCCGAGTGAGCCTTTATCGCCTGCTAAAACTATATTCGCGGACACAGCAGTTGCCATAAGAATTAAGACGAGCATCTGTGCCATTCTTTCTGAAAATATTTTTTTATTCATAAATATATCGCCTTGACATTGTTATTCATGATTTATTTAAAAGGTTTTCTGTAAAACGCCAAATTTTGTTCCGTATTAAGTTTGCGTTATTTTTCTAGCTTCTTTCTTATTAATTCGCTAACCTGTGTGGCGTTTGCTTTACCCCGCACTTCTTTCATGACTATGCTCATAAGTAGGCTGAAAGCTTTTGCTCCGCTTTTTTCAATTAAGTCTTTATTGTCCTTAATCATATTGTCAATGATTTTCTCCAATTCTTCTTTTGAAATAATTTTTAGACCAAGGCTGTCAACTGCTTCCTGCAAGCTTTTGGTTTCGTGTTTTGAGAGCCAAATGACTACGTCTCTAATGGCTTCTCTTGTTAATTCTCCGGAGCTTACACTTTTGAAGATTTCTCTTATTTGATCTTCTGAGACCTTATCTACTTGGATGCCGTCGCGTTTCAAAGCCTTTATGGTCTCAGTCAAAAATGCTGCGACAGTTGTTGTTGGAACACTGCTTTCTTTTGCAATGACTTCAAACAGTTCGCTGTGTTCGGAATCTAAAATCTGCTTAGCCAATTTTTGATTTAACTCATAATCCTTCATTAAACGTTCAAGTTTTTGTTCTGGAAACTCTGGCAAGCGTGAACTTATCTCTTTTACGTAGTCTTCTGTTATTTTTGTTGGCGGAATATCTGTTTCAGGATACATTCTTGCCGCGCCTGGTCTAGGTCTCATATAATGCGTTGTTCCGTTAGGGTTTGCTGCTCGTGTTTCTTCTGGCACGCCTTTTATGGCTTCGCGGGCTCTTTCTGCAACTGCTTTTAGTGCGTCTCTGGTGTTTTCTGGGTCGTCGGCAACAAAGACTATGGCGTCTTGCTCTTCTGCGTTTGTGGCTTTCTTTAGCTTTTCAACTTCTTCTGCTGTTATTCCGTAGGCTGGTAGCTCGTCTGTGTGGAATATCCCGCCTACTTTTCCCCAGAATCTGGCTCTATCAGCCATCTCTGTACCAAGGCGGACATCTGGCAAGAGTTCGCGTTTGAGAAAACCGTTGAATTTTGGAAGTTTCACAGCTAGCACTTGTTGATTTTTGTCCAAGGCTTTTCGGATGACTTTGCATTTTGTGTCCTTAAAAATGTCTGACAAGTCGAAAAATTCTTCTTTCATGTCTTCTTCTTTTGCTCCGCTTTTCTTTAGCTCTTCTCTTATTTTTATGAGGTTCAATTGGCGTTGGACTTCATATTCTACAACGAGCGAGATTAGTTCAAGTTCTTGAACTCCCTTAATTTCCATCAATGCGCCGTTTGGGATTGATATGTTTAGGTCTTGGCGTATGGTGCCTAAGCCTCGCATGACTTTTCCAGTAATTCTTAGAATTCTTCCGATTGCGAAGGCAACTTCTTCTGCTTCTTTTGGTGATTTTATGACTGGTGCGGTTGCAACTTCTATTAGTGGTATGCCTAAACGGTCTATGCGGTAGCGTATTGTGTTATCTTCTTCACTCATTTTCCTCGCTGCGTCTTCTTCTAGGCTTATGTGTTGAATTGGAACGGTTTTTTCTCCAACTTTAATTTCGCCATTCAAAGCTACTACGCATGTTCTTTGAAAACCCGTGGTGTTCGAGCCATCTATCACAGTTTTGCGCATTACATGAATTTCATCAACAGGTCTAGCTTTCATCATCATAGCCGCGGTTAAAACTGTTTCAACTGCCTCCATGTTCAATGAGTGTGGTGGTTCTTCATCTATCTCCACAAGACACGAAGTTGCACGGTTCGCCTCATAAAGGATTTTCACGCCTTTCTGAAATTCGAAGTACGCTGCTGGATCTATTTGACCCAACTCGCTTTGCGTGGGTCTAAGTCTGCGCAGAAATGTGATTTCAGGCTCTTCTTTGAAAAGTTCTGGTTTGCAGTTGCAGAACAACTTTGCAGAAGTGTTCAGTTGCTG
>CAYZEP010000070.1:0-5387 GCA_964477645.1 uncultured Candidatus Bathyarchaeia archaeon
TTGCGGTCAGGTCCGAAAAGCACTGTTTCAGCATTCAAAGATTCTATAACTTCTATAGCATTTGCGGATGTACAGCATATGTCACAGTAAGCTTTGGCTGAAGCTAAAGTGTTCACGTACAGAACCAACGGCACATTGGGATAGAGCACCTTGCACCTCTTAATCTCGTCAACTGTAAGCATCTGTGCCATTGGACAACGAGCACCAAGTGAAGGCAGCAAAACCTTTTTGTCTGGGTTTAGAATTGCTCCTGATTCTGCCATAAAATCTACAGCACAAAAAACTATTATTTTTGCTTCTTTTTCTTCCATGGCTTTTCTGCTTAACTCTATGCTGTCACCGACGTAGTCAGCTATGTCCTGAATTTCTGGTCTTTGATAATTGTGAGCTAAAATTATTGCTTTTTTTTCTTTTTTCAGCTCAGTTATTTTATCGGCAAGAGTCATTGTTTACGCCTTAATATTTAATGTGGAAGGTTTCTAAATGCACGGAAGCATATATGCATTTACCTAAAATTGGTTAAACCACGTTTACTTCGCTGCTATAGAGAATTAAATAGGGACAAAAAAGGGTGAAAGTCGACGAAATCTTTTGTTTGCTTTAAACCGTTAAGAGCTTTTGGAGAGATCTGCCCCGCAATGATAGCATTTGGTTTTCATTGCACCTACGGATAGGGGTTTTCGACATGATGGGCATTTGTATTTTTCTTCGCTTTCACGTAGCCATTCTTCTGTTTCGCCTTTTCTTATCCTTCCAAGGTTTGCTCGTAAGTCAACTCCATCTTCTTCTAGGTAAGGCCCTGCTAGTTTCTCGAATTTTTCGCATGATTTATTCTCGTATTCGCTGCATTGATAGCAGAATTCTAAGCCTTTACTTCTTAAGCATTGAACTATTTTGCAGTTGTATCCCCAGCTGTTTGGTGTTAAAGCCATGCAGCCTTCGCACTTCACTTTTTCTGGTGGACACTTGAAGCGTTCTGCAAGTCTTTTTTGGTATTCTTCGTTGTCTTTGTATGCTCTGTATATTCCGCAGGCTCCGCAATATAGTCCGCATCTGCCAACGAGGCTTCTATCAACCAAAGGCTTATGCTCCTTTTTGTTCTGATGTGCAGTATACCGAACTCTGCCTTAAAAGTTTGAAGTTGATTTCCGTGCAGGATTTAGCTTAAATTTTAGCAGTTAAGTTCTAGGCTGGTCTTCTATGGATTAAAGCTTCATATATGATGAAGTCATGTTTATCGGTAAGTATTTCAAATTTTAGGTCTTCTTCATTTTTATCTAAATTAGTGTCATTTTTTTTCTCATTTTTTCATCCACCTTTTTGAAGTTTCAACTTATTACGTCGCAAGTCTTAATAAACCTTGCTGAGCCCGTGTCGAACTCAACTACAACCCCAAAAAGCGACGGGCACACTACAAAATCCCTAAACACTTCAAAAGTGGCCTAACCATTTTCTCGGCGCTACATTCCTGTTCTTTCATTCAGCATCTCAACGAATTTGACTACTACATCAGCAGTCTCTTCTAACTTTTGTTCATTTATGTTCTCAATTGTATCCTTTTCTGTGTGTATCCAGTTTAGATACGGAACGACTTTGTTTTTTATGGGGATTCTGAACATTTTTCTGAGAATTAGAACTGGAATGCTTGCTTTTTCTACGTTGCACCTTAATATAGCGCATGTTCGAAAATTTTTCTCAACGAATTCTGCGTGGTCGCTGTTGCCTGCCCATTCTTCTTCGAAAGGCAATTTGAGCTCGTTGAATACGTCGGTTAGGATGTTGCATAAAAATGGGTCAGAGCGTTTTTTGAAGAAATCTCCAAGACCTTTTACTACGAAAAATCGTTCTCCACGACCAACACAGTCTATGTTTAGGACGAAAGTTCGGTTTCTGTCTATTTCATTTATGTGTTTGTTAACCCATTTTCTGCTTCCGAACAGTCCTTTCTCTTCTGCAGCAAAGCAAGCGAAGTCTATTCTTAGGTTTAGATTCTTTTCTGAGAATTTTTTTGCAGTTTCTAGCATTACTGCGATTCCCGAGGCATTGTCATCTGCTCCGTAAGAAAACTTTTGGGTGAAGAATCTGGTCATGAGAATGGTCATTGTAAGCATTGCAGCGAAGTAAATAGTGAAGTAAACAGCCCAGAAAATAGTCCAAAGACCAACCATTTTGGGAGTCAATTCTACTAGAGTGATTAAAGCAAATCCGTCGATGACTAATGTGTAGATTCCTTTGATTAGGAGGATTATGACAAATGTGAAGTAAAACAGCATCATGGTTGGTATTACGTTCATGAAAGTTTTCAGGTGTTTCTGCGCAAACTGTCCTAGGACTCGGGAACTGTCATAGTGTCCACAGAGGATAAGCCTATCCTCTTTTTCGGGATTCATCGTGGCTATGACATTTATTGACTTGGTTTTGGCGAGTCTTAGGGTTATTTTTGGTAGAATCTTCTTTATGAAGACGAAGAAAATGCCGATTAATAATGCCACTGTTAAAGGATGCACAAACCATGAAACACCGATGAAAGCTAAGAAAATCCAGAAGATTAGTAATTCAATGCCTATCATGTATTTCTCCGATTTTATGTATTCCGTTTCGTCCTTTTCCACAGTGCATCCTAATGCTTCAAATTCTCTCGATAACTGTTCATATGCTTCTTTTTCGCCGTCTGTCCCTGCGTACCGTGTTCTGCTAGCCAATTTCTTGACGAAAGAGAGTGTGGACAATTTAATTTTAACTCCTGTTTATTTTGTTGTATCTTTCCTCTTTCCATGGGTCGGCAGTGTTGCTGTATCCTTTAGACTCCCAGTAGCCGAGTTCTTGTGTTGAAGTGAACTTTATTTTTCGGAGCCACATGGGGCTTTTGTAAGCGTATTTTTGTGGAACCACTAGCCTTAGGGGTCCGCCTCTTTCTAGTGATAGCGGCTTGTCATCCAGCTTGTATACTAGCAGAACTTTGTCTTCTAGCAAGTCGGATAAAAGCAGTGAAGTCGTGTAGCCATCAGCGCATTCAAACGTTACGTATTTTGCGTTTTCTTTAGGCTTGACCATAGCAGCTATTGTTCTGAATGCGATGCCTTCCCACTTGTTGTTCAAGATGCTCCATCCCTCGACGCAATGAAAATCTGAGACGCCTACGATGCTTGGTTTTGCTTTTAAATCTTCAAAGCTGAACGTCGTTGGCTTTTCTACTTCTCCATACACTTCTAGGCGCCAAGTGTTTGGATCAAATTTTGGAATCGCGCCTATGTGACGTAACGGAGCTCTCTTTACCCTTTTTTGACCGGGCGGTAATTTTTTGCTTTCCACATTGAATCCTTCATCTACAGTTATTGCTGCAAGAAACCTAAGCAACTTTGTCGCATTTATCTCTAATCCTATTGCACCAAAAATGGTGCAGCGGGCCGGATTTGAACAGGCGAACCCCTACGGGAAAGGATCTTGAGCCCCTTATTGTGCCTGAACCGTTTTCAACCGAAGACTTTACAGAACCAGTTTTCCAGTCAACAGATATAATGGTTATTTCCTATTTTTCCAAATACAATAAACGGATACATTTATAAAATACGAAAGCTAATACATAATCGAAAAGATTTGGAAAACAAAAAGAAAGAAATTCTTAAGGAGATAATTACAGACGAAGAAACCGTCTTGCTGCGACTTAAGAAATTAGTCGATGCCGCTAAGCCTTTTATCAAGGTCGAGGAGAAAACGGGTTCAGTGATTATTTCTGCAGACTTCAGCTTTGCCAATTCTGACAGAATTTTTCTCCTCCTGTTGGGAAAATACTTCGCCATGAATTATGGGATATTGAAAGATTATTCAATCAAGCTAGGCGACATCAGTGCAGAGTTAGGTATAAAAAGAACTACACTCCCCGCTCCGCTCAAGATGCTGATGGAAAATGGAATCGTGGAGCGACCTAAGGAGAACACGTACAGGATTAATCCTTATAAAGCGGATTCTCTCCTTCGTAAACTTAATGAGAAATTCATAGTTGATAAGGAGAATTAGAGAGCGGAAACATGAATAAAGAAATCGAGAAAATAAAAGAAACCTTGAAGAATCACGAGAAAAGGATAAAGTTTCTAGAAGAAGAAAAATCAATGAAATCTACTGTCCAAGGAGCAGCGCCTGTTGAAGGAACAGGTATTGAAAAACTTGCTGAAAAAGTGGGCACCGACGTTGAGAAACTTAAGGGACTGTTTGATACTGAGAACCATACTTTAACCTTGTTAAGAGTGACAGGCAAAGATGAAGCAGAGAAGACGAAGCGAATATCGTTGATTGTCCTTTTGGGTTACAAATACTTCTTTGGCAATGAAAAGGTATTGTCTAAGGAAATCAGGAGGAATGTAGCAGAAAATAGGATACCAATCAACAATTTTGCTACCTATCTAAATGAGATGATACCTTCTCTAGCACGTAGGATAGGCAAACTCAAGAGTCCAACGACCACCTACAAATTGACTCCATTGGGAGAAGCCGAGGCAAAAGAAATAATCAAAGAAATGTGCAAATGATGGCAATGGAAGAATCACATCTAATAGCAAAATTTTCAAGTGCAGATACTTCGGATTTTCCAGATTTTGGCAACTATGAGAAACCTCTTGAAATGGGCTTGTGGATTCTTTGGGTGGCGAAAGATAAACTAGGAATCAAGAAGCTGACTGCAGAAGAGATTGCTTCCGTCATACGTGAAGTTGAAGAAATCAGTATAGATGCCAAATCCATCAATTATTCATTTACACCAGCCAAAGGAAAAGTCCATATCTATCATGAAAACGGAGAGGTCTATTTTGAAATAATGAAACCAGGAAAAGCTCATCTTATGAGTCTAATAAAGCAAGGATCAGTTGAAGTATTCTATTTTCAGCCTGATCAGAAATTCAGCACCAAGAGAACGTTGTCAAGAAGCATCTTAGAAGAATTACAAGGAAGGCTACAGATCGTTGACCCTTACTGTAGTGAAAGAACACTTGATATCTTAAGAGAAATTAGGGGTACAGAGGTCAATTTTCTCACCAGAGTGGAAAACCTCAAGGAAAAAGAAAGAGAAAGATTCTTACGTGAACTTCAAGATTTTAAATCAGAATGTCCGAATATTGAGTTCAGAAACTATCCAAACGTGGACATTCATGATCGATACATAATCTCAGAGAAATCCTTGGTTATACTCGGTCACAGTTTCAAAGATCTAGGTGGTAAGGAATCGTTCGCCATAGTTTTAGATAAAGAAACCAGCAGGAATGTTGCAGAAGCTCTGACTGAGAATTTCAACAGAAGATGGAAATGTTCGACCATACTCTAAACTCCTTGGCAATCCAATTTTTTGGTGCAGGGGGTGAGATTTGAACTCACGTACCCCTACGGGACGGGATCTT
>CAYZEP010000071.1:0-5147 GCA_964477645.1 uncultured Candidatus Bathyarchaeia archaeon
AATAGATTTGAGACAAAACAAAAGAGTGGTTAGAGAGCGAAGATAGAAGCTAGAGTTTGTTATTTCTTGATAAACTCCTTGTATTTGCGCGCGCGTGTTTTTAGTTCCCCCAATGGGGATGTCTCCCGCACAACCCCTCTCTTTTTTACCAAGCGTTTTGGCTTAGAATGGTTCTCTCTTCCATATGTTATATGGACACTGGCTCCAGCAGTAGCTGCTTCCCTTGAAAATGCAGTTTTGGCACTCGATCCTGTCAAAAAGCCTACGTCTACTCACAAGTAGTTCACATTTATCATAATGGATGAACTTTCACTTCTAGTTTACGTTTGAGCATTCGTATCATGAGAAATAGCGGTCGTAATCTGGCTTGGTCTGAAACCCGAGTGGCGTTAACTCCCGCAACCCTCATTTTTTTCTTTCCAATTTTGGTATGAACATCAGATGCATAGAAAAATCCCAAGTGGGGGGAATTGAAAGGAAAACAGTGGATACTTAAAACTCATTCGCAGACTAGCTAACTCAAACGTCAACCTATCAGATCCCGAAGACGTCAAAACAGCAATAGCAAAACAACCATGGAAAGACAGCGTAAAAATGCCCGCAGTCTACGCTTACGATGCCTTCACCAAAATGGAGAAAATCGCTTGGATACCACCAAAATACAAACAAGAAGACAGCTTACCCTTCGTTCCCAGCGAAAAAGAGCTAGACCAGCTCATCGCCTCATGCCAAAGCCGCCGAATGGCAACCTCCCTCCAAACATTAAAGGAAACCTTCGCAGACCCCAGCGAAGTTCTAAAGCTACGTTGGATAGACATATCAGCCGACATCATAACAATAAACCAGCCAGTAAAAGGACATCTTGCAGGCCAAATAAAAGTCTCAAACAAACTAATAGCCATGCTCAATGCTCTACCGAAAACTTCAGAAAGGATTTTTCCCACAAACTACCAAACAATATACCAATGCTTCACAGAAGTCAGAAAAAGAGCCGCAAGACTACAACAAAACCCAAGACTACTAAGCATATCCTTCAAGAGCTTCAGACATTGGGGCGGTTCAATGATTGCCCACTACACTCACGGAAACGTCCTGACAGTCAAAAAACTCCTACGCCACAAAAGAATAGAAAACACCATGAAATACATCCACATAATCGAGTTCAAAGACGACGAGTTTGACGTAGCCACAGCCACAAGCGTAGAGGAAGTCAAGCAGCTTGCCAGCCCAGGTTTCGAAAAAATCGACGAAATCAACGGCATACACGTCTTCAGGAGACCCAAAAGGTTTCAGAGATTATAGGTTTAAACGCAAAAACTATAGTTTAAACTCTTATACTTCTAAGCCTTTTTCTACATTATAGGAGTGTACTATGTGCTATGCCTAGAAGTGCAGTTCCATGGGAAATTGAACACAAATTGGTGGTGAAGGCTGAGGACAAGACCAATCCCCGCTATGGACATAAGCCAGAAGAAAGACCCGCTGAAGAATACATAAGATACGGCGTCATAAATCTTGATAAGCCAGCAGGTCCAACAAGCCACGAAGTAGCCGCTTGGGTTAAACGTATCCTACACCTTCAGTCCGTTGGTCACGGCGGGACTCTAGAGGCTTGAAGTATAAGCCAGAGAAATCCCAACGTGACTGGCGTATTACCCATAACCCTAGAGGAATCTAAGAAAGTAGTTCAGGCACTGCTCTATAGCGGCAAAGAATATGTTTGTTTAATGAAGCTTCATGGTGAAGCAAAAGAAGAGCATGTTAGAAAGGTTCTGAAAGAATTTGAAGACGCAATTTATCAGAGACCACCTTTAAGGGCATCTGTTAAAAGACAATTGAGGACAAGGAGAATCTATCGTTTGGATTTTCTTGAAATGGATGGACGAAATGTTCTTTTTAAAGTTGGATGTGAAGGCGGCACATACATACGCAAACTCTGCTATGACATGGGTGAAGTTTTGGGGTGCGGAGCCCACATGCAAGAACTGCGCCGAACGAGGGCAGGGCCTTTCGTTGAAAACACTGGGGATATTGTAACTTTGCATGATGTGGCTTACTGGTTTATGGAATGGCAACGGCAGAGGGACGAGAAAATTTTAAGAAAATTCATACAACCAATGGAAAAGGCTTTGGCGTTAGTTCCGAAAATTTGCATCAGGGATTCTGCTGTTGATGCTGTCTGCCATGGGGCAAACCTAACAGCGCCAGGCGTCTTATCACTTGAAACTGAAATAAGTAGCGGTTTAATGGTTGCGATTCTTACCTTGAAGGGTGAGGCTGTGGCCTTAGCTAAGACTGTTGCATCTGCAGAAGAGATTATGAACATGGAGCATGGTGTCGTTGCAGAGATTGAAAGGGTTTTGATGCCTCGGGGAACATATCCCAAATGTTGGAAGAGCGGCGAAACATAAAATGCATAAGAAAGGCGAAGGCGTAAACCACTATTTTGCAAAGCATCCAAACTCCAAGTTAAGGCTGGGACTAATCCGCACGTATCTCCGTGGAAGATCCTTCGAGTTCTTGACGGCTTCAGGCGTCTTCTCTAAAAAGCGTCTTGATCTGGGCACAAGGCTGTTAATCGAGTCCATGGTTTTGCCCGAAGAGGGTTATGTTTTGGATGTTGGTTGCGGTTACGGCGCTGTTGGAATAGTGGCTGCTGCTTGTAATCCTAATTTACGCGTAATTTTGGTTGATGTGAATGAGCGGGCAGTTTGGCTTGCAAAACAAAACATTGAGATTAATCGCGTTGGCAATGCTGAAGTTAAACAAGGTTATCTGTACGAGCCTGTTAAAGGCTTAAGCTTCAACTGTGTTCTTTCGAATCCGCCTGTGAGCGCTGGGATGGAAACTGTCAAAGCAATAATCATAGGAGCTTCTGAACATATGGCAAGCAACGCTCTTTTCCAAATGGTCGTGAAGTCTAAGGTTGGCGGGAAAAGGCTTTGCATGATTCTTGAGAATACTTTTGGAAATGTTGATGTTCTTGCAAGGAAGAGTGGGTATCGCGTTTTGGTTTCAGAAAAGTAGTGATGCTGAGTTTTCACTCCTCAGTTAGCTTGTTTACAATTTTTCTTATGAAGGGCATTACCGCTAATGCAGTCGGAAAAGCTACAACGAAGCCGATGAGGAACCCTGCAGCCCATATTAAAAAGAAGTTTGGAACAAAGCCTACATTTATGATTGTCATGGTTAAGGATATTATGAAAGACATAGCCATTGACATTAGCGCACCAAACAGAACTGTAGAGTACTTCTTGCTTATTTTCACAATGATCCACCTCAGCACTTGAAGGCTTTAAGCCTTAAGTATTAAGCTTTTACTAAATGTTTGCTCTTTCACAAACTCTTAATTTGTTTAGAAAACCTATAATAAACAACACTGCTTGAATTGATTTGGAACGAGCCGGGGTCTCCTAGTCAGGTATGGAGCAGGCCTGGAGACATTGCGAAGTGCCTAATAGCCTGTGGCCCTTCGGGGCCGCGTGGGTTCAAATCCCACTCCCGGCGCTTCCAACATTAGCATATTTGAGAAAGTGCAATCTGAAGAGTTATCTTGAAAAGTTTGATGATTTAAAGAGTTTTGCGATTAGGTTATTTCTGATTGCCATACATTTCCATTCTTGATTTAAACCAACCCATTATATGAAACAATATGAGACATTAAGAGCATCTTGTTTCGTAAAGTCAATTAATTTTACTCTCTGTTGTGTTTTGTTGAATCGAATCGGTTGGTTTTACTACTTCGAGTGTGGCATTTCTTCTGATTTCTAGCTGCTTTTCACCTCGAAACATAATGACACTACCATTTTCAATTTGAACTATGTCATTTAGGGAAACCATTTTGATTCGTCCGTTCCATAAAGTTAGTTTTATCGTGCCAGTTTTGTCAAAAAGGGTCGCCTTAGCGAAAATGGCGTAGTCATTCAACCTTGTTAGCACTTGTTTTGGCTCTGTAATTTCGATAATTTGTGCTTTTAGCTTGATTCTTTTCATTCCAGCCTTTAAATCTCTTATTTGTGTGTTGCCAGAGGTAAGCGCCATTCTCTTTTTCACTTCACAAGCGTGTATAATACGTTCGCGTATATAGTCAAATTCCTTGAGTGGGTTAGTTTCCTTGAGGACGCACTCTGGTACTGCAAATTGAGCAACCACCCTGTTGCCTTCTGTTATGAGAAAGATGGCACAATCTTTTTTCTTAATGCGAAATTCAATAGATAATCTTCGACACATAGCTTTTCGATTCTTCCATGCGCGTATAATTGCCTCCAAAAATTCGGTTGGGTTGATTCCATGTTTTGTCGAAAGTGTTACAAGGTACTCAAGAAGTCTGGTTTCAAAACGTGAATGATGGACGCCTCTAGGTCGTCCTCTAATAGTCCATATTCTACCTTCCATTCAAGTCACCTTTACATTTCGCGTGCTTCGCTTTACATTGTAAGGTAGCCTTTTTGTCTCAATGTGTCAACTTGGTTTTTCCTATACCGCCAGAATATGTCACCTCGTTTGTCTGATTGGAAATCCCAAGGAGAAACTAAAACTATGTCGCCCTGTCTGATCCATACTCGTCTTTTCAACTTGCCCCGAATTCTGCATAATCGTTCTTTACCATCTTGGCACTTCACCAAGATTCTGTCAAAACCAAGCATTTTAATGGCCGTGCCCAGTACATCATTTGCACTAGGCAACATCATGTTTTCTAAGTCCTCTTCGTTGATAACTTTCCTTTTACCCAATTTTCCACCTCCAAATCATGAGAACACAATTACATGCATTAGTCAGAACAATCAGAGAAAAAGTGAAACACTATGTACGAACTCTTTCTCTAGAGAATCCCAACTGCTGTAGATGAGTATACCGCCAAGTATATTAGTCTAACTTAAGGAGATTGGTGAAAACATCATTGTACAGATCCAACTGACTTATAACATGTTAGATAGCGAAAGATCAAAAAGAAATGCAAATTTACATGCAATTTTGAACTATCATTTTGCAAGAGGCTGGAGAGAACGAGGAGACTGATGAGAAATAGACTATTGCAATCTTTACGTATTGCTTAATTGACTATTTTTTACCTTTACTATGCTTTGTAGGAAGCGCAACCTTCTTTCTCTGTTTCCTTTTCATTTCCTTAGCTCTTTGCAATTGTC
>CAYZEP010000072.1:0-4781 GCA_964477645.1 uncultured Candidatus Bathyarchaeia archaeon
TAATAGGTACAGCGGTCTTCGAAGGTATCATGATTTACGCTTGGATGGCAGGATGGGGTACATCTTGGGCTACACCAGAAGCACTACTATTAGGTGGAATGGCAATCGTCGCGCTCTTCACCATCATAGCTTGCTTCGGCGTTAGGATGACAGGCGCTTTGTTGCACATAATATTCTGGGTACCGGCCATTATTACAGTCGTCCTTTACGGCTTGCTTCTTGTAGCAACGCCTGACGCCTTGAATACTGGCATTCAATCTCTAACAAAGGGAGGGTTAACATCACCTACCGATTTTACAAATCAAGCCATAGCAGGTTTTGCAGGTCCGGGTTCGGGTATGGCTGCAGGCGTTGTGCCATATTGGGATGCTGTGTCCTACGCGTCGCTTGGCGCTTTCTGGGCCTACATAGGCTTTGGAGCTGCAACTTTCGTGGCTGGTGAAATAAAAGAGGCTGCTAAAGATCTGCCGAAACAGCTGTTCAGCGCAAACGTCTTTGTAATATTGCTATACATCACTATCTCCTTCCTAGTCGCTAGAGCAGCCATGATGGTTGGACAAGTGGGTAATTACTCGTTTTTCAGCTCCTATGCTTGGCTCTCTTATGGTGCAGGAGACGCTGGAAAAGCATGGCTATCCAGCATAGGTGTTGGAAAAGCTTGGATGCCCAACATTGCAGGCTTCGTGGCAGCAGGGATAGGGCAAAATTGGCTATTGGCATTAATCCCCATATTCGCAGCTTTATGGGTGGCTAACGACATTCCACCATTCATATTAACATCCTCCAGAATAATCTTTGCCATGGCTTTCGACAGAGTCTTACCAGAGAAACTAGCGGAAGTTAACGAAAGATGGCACACACCCATTTATGCAGTAATCGTGACTATGGTAGTTGCATTTATAGGCAATTTCGCAGAATCAAACGTTTTCGTTGATGCCACATCTTCGCTTTACCTTGGCGCTGGCAATGTCGTAGGCAAATTCCTAAATGATAGCGGAGGTGTCGCAGCTACAGACATTTGGGACGCTCTGTTCTTCTTCTTATGCGCAGTTGCAGGAATGATATTCGTCTTCAGAAGAAAAGATATCTACGAAAGGTCACCCTTCAAGGCAGGAGGACCCATGGTAGTCACACTAATTGGCACCATCGCAACTATAGCCAACATTTGGTTCCTTTGGCAAATAGTGCAAGGATGGCCATGGGACTATCCAGATGGAGGCGCATGGACTGCTTGGGTTTGGACGCTGGCTATCATTGTAGTCTCACTAATAGTCTATTACTACTATAGAACCAAAGGCAAAAGAGTAGGCGTAGACTACTCCACTATATACGCAGAAATTCCGCCCGAATAGCCAAAACTCACCATTTTTCTATTTCTTTTTTTTATCTATAGTAGTTTGTAGACAAATAGCCCAATTCTAAAAATATTTTGACACTCAAACCCACAAAATGTGACAATGCATATATGGTAAAACCAAGAAATGGAATATGAGAGGGAAAAAACACGTGAAACAAACACCAGTAACAGTGGAAGAACACATAGCAAAACTAGAAGAAACCCTAATGACAGGAAGAGGCAGATGGATAGCAGACTTTAACGAATCTGAGAAAAACTTCAAAATAAACGACATAGAGTTTGACGCCCTCATAGAAGGCAACACCCGCATGAAAGGCTTCCTTCTCTCAAGACTATTCTCCTTTTTACTAAACCCAAACTACTCAGTAAGTTGTTTCGTACTCTCAACAAAAACAATAAGAAAACTGGATCAAAAATTCCTCACAAAAGTGCTTGCCACCATAAAATCCTACATGGAAAAAAAAGAAGTCAAATGGTCTTGGCTCTTTATTTTCAGCACTGAAAAAATGCAGGATCTGAAAAACAGAATTCAAAAAATAGACGACCAAACCATCGGTGTCGTTCTAATTGACATCAATTCAAGAGAAATATTCCACAGCAATTCCTATCTTGGGAAACAAGCTAAACGATTTATAAAAATCTGAAGGACAAAACATGAGCCCCACTTACTCGCCTATCCAATATTACAACTTGTTAAAGTCATGCATGATTTTCTTCATCATTCAAGCAATTATAGTCATGCTTTTCTTTTCAGAAATATGGTATTCCGAAATACCATATCGCTTACTTATGCTATCCATGAACATTGCAATCTCGGCGGTTTTGGGATGGCGCCTATACAAACAAAGGTATCATCTAGTTTTCTCCTACGACGACAGAGGCTTCACGCTAAAGCAAGGCAACAAGGAAGAAACGGGCCACAAATGGAGTGAATTTTCGAAGGTTTCCCTAATCCGCACTGAACATGGCGACTTTTCCGTTAGGCTACACAACAGTGATTTTTTTGACCTCTCAACGTCAAAGCTTAAGCTAAACCCCTTCGACTTTCGCTCAGAAGCAACAAAACTTGTCGAGGCAAATCAGAAAAACAAAATCGGTTAGGCTTCTACTTTTTGTAAACGTTTGACTTTTTCGCCGTCAATTTCCACCAAATATGCCCTTAATATTCCCTCACCATACTCGCTTCCAGGATTCAAGCAGAGAGTTTTACCGATTTTAATAAAACCCGCGCTTTCATGAATGTGCCCATGAAGACATATCAACGGTTGGTATTTTTCAATCACTTTCCTTACAGATGTAGAGCCTACCGGTATAATAACCGGGCTTCCTGAAGCGTATACAGGTCTAAGGTCTTCTGTAAGCTTAGGTGCATTGTCAATTATCGAATTATAGGGCGGGCAGTGGAAACAAAACACAGCCGTTTGCAGATTCTTTATTTGGGCAATTACCTTTTCAAGCCGCTCCAGAAGTTCCTCTTCGCTGCATTCTCTAGACGTATGCCAAGGGGTTGGATTTGTCCAACCACAGCACGCAACTTCGTGCTCTTGGTCTAAATTCACGACTTCTTCCTCGCCAAAGATTACGTTTGGAAAAGGACTGTTCCTGATGACGTCGTCGATGGCGAACACATCATCGTTGCCTGGGCTGAGTATGACCTTGCAATCTTTCGGGACTCTGTCGGGGATAAGCTGTAACCATACTTTAATGATTTCTACTTGAAGCCCTTCAAACAGTTTTTCTCGTTTTTCTTCGTTACCTTGTATTTCTTTAGCCTCTTCAGGAGTTGTTTTGTAGGGGATATAGCTGACTTTTCGGACTTTTTCTTCAAAAGAAGGAACTTCAGTTTCGTTTAAAATGCATTCTTCTCCGAAAAGCGACGCTTCATACTTGCCATCCTGCCTTTTAACTAAAGGAACTATCAATTTTCCAGTCATGTCACCGCTGAGCACTAACGCATCTAAATTGAAATATTTAGCTGAATTTAGAAATTTTCTCCAGACTGTTTCAGAACCGTGCAAGTCTGTAGCAAAGAGGAAACGAACTTTAGCCATGACGCATCACCTAGCTATATCGAACTAGCTCCTCCACATCTGTGTACCATTTCTTATTAGTCCCTATCTTTGATCTTAATTTCCATTGAACAGATTTCGGTTCATCTTCGATCGCTTTGAGAATCTTGTTAAGTTTTGTCTCTACATCTTTTCTATCGGCATCGGTCAGGTTCGCATATTGAGCTAGAAATTCTTTAGTCTTGTTTAAATTGGTGATCGCCGTGTACCAAAACCCCCAATCTTTTGAAAGCAACTTTGCGATATAATCGACGTTCACCGTCTCTTTTTCAATTTTCATAACTTGATGTTCTCGGAGCAAAATTATAATGTCCTTAATATCTTTTTCGTTAATCTTAACTATCTGAATCTTTTGAAGCAAAAGACTTGCCATAGGGATGGTTGGATAGTCTAGTTCTAGTCGATTCTTGAAATCAATTGCATGGCACATTTCCAATTTATCAAAAAACACGTCAACCGACCTATTGTGATTTTCATCCTTATATACCGCTCTGTTTTTGCCTGTGCCAAAAAGCAGAGCCATAGAAACCATCGGCGTGTATCCCAAGTCTGCGAAAAACTTCTTTATTAAAGGCCTATATTTGCTATAAGTCACAAAATCTAAGTCATACGCTGGTTTCCGATCTAGAAGTTCATAAAGATGCTCGCAATTGGGACAGTGTAACCTGATTGCAAAACCACCCATAAGCCTTAGGGGAATGTTTCTTTTTTCTCCCTCCTCAACTATGCGTAATGCCTCTTTAATAAACTCTGAACTTTGTGCTTGATCACTAGCCACTTGCAACTCACCTATATTGTATCTTAGGTCATTATTGATAAAAGAGAGCATTAAGCTTTATTCTAATAGATTAGAAGGGCGGGCCAAAAACCATAAAGGACCATGTCCAATAGATTACATAGGCTTGGAGGCGAAGAATAAAAGGCTGAGGAAACAAGGATGGCTTGGCTTTTAGAAAAGGAAATTAAGAGACAACTGCCGAACGAATGGAAGGGGATAGTTCCAACAGAAGTCTTTGTTCGCGAATCCCGAGAAATCGTTGAAAAAGCCGAAAAAGAAGGCATAATCCTGAGAATCTTAGGTGGGCTAGGCATAGCAATACACTGCAAAGAACATGAAGAATTTGGAAAGAAATTAGGCAGAATAGGAACCGAAGTCATAGAAGGTCAAGAATACAGTGACATAGATTGCGTTTCCTACCGCAAACAAAGAGAAAAAATTAAAGAACTATTCGACAAAATCGGCTACGTAAAAAGAAGGGCAACCCTTTCTACAGCTGCATCTGAAAGACAGATATATTACCATCCAAAAGGCTGGTTCTACGTAGATGTCTTCTTTGACAAATTGCTGGTTGCAA
>CAYZEP010000073.1:0-4754 GCA_964477645.1 uncultured Candidatus Bathyarchaeia archaeon
CTGGTGTGCATCCTGCATAATAGCTCCATGGGTCTTCTAGCAGCATTAGGTCGTCGCGGATTTTGTCCCAGCGGTCTGTCATTTTTTCTATGCCACCCACTAGGGCTATGTTGTATCTTCCAGCTTGGATGGCATTGCAAGCGTTTGAAAGGGCTGAGCTGAAGGAGCGAGTTACTTCCATTGGAACATGGAGCTCCGTGAGTTCTGAGAGAAATCCCTCTTCTAGTCCAAGTTTGTTTGTGATTGGGAGAAAATAGTCTGAAAGGTAGCAAGCCTCTAAGTCTTTGCGTTCTATATCTGCTTCTTCTGAAGCTTTAAGCCAAGCCTCTTCAATTAGCTTTTCTGGTTCCTTTTCGTAATGTTCTCCAAATTTTGTTCTTCCAACAGCAACTATGGCTGGACGATTCTGCATCATATCGCACCTTTCTCGTCAATTAGCAAATATCCCTTTCGTGATGACTTTTAAGTGTTTGCCATTTTGTCGTGCAGAGAAAATCATAATTTACGCTGGCAAATATATACGGAATAGCGAGGCAAAGATGATGCCCAGAAAAGAGAAGTACCGCTTAATCGTGACTGTTAAGAATATACGTGGAAACTGTCCAATTTTCAAAGTTGGAGAAAGAATAGTTATAGATTCGCCAAAAGTAATCGTTGAAAAAACCGACAATCTTTGCGTTCACGCTCTCGGCTGCATGCTTACCATAATTGTTCCCTTAAGCCACGGAATAAGCTTCAAACAGTTAGGCTTAGCAAAAGAAGAAGGAGAAAAGGGCTACATGCAATGCTTAGATCCAGGAGAACCCCACACAGATGGTGGAACAGTGCTTTTCGAGATAAAGCGAGAGAGAATCTAGTCGTCTGGTTCACAACATTTTTATTGTGCTTCGTCGAAATAATGGGAAAATGTCAAGTGGTTACAATGATACAGACGTATTTATTCCAGATATTGCTACATGCGGTTTTAAGCAGGGTTAATGCGGATTCATGGTTGGAAAATATCCCAGAAGGATTGAGTATGATTTTCTTTTTAGTGTGGTTCTTCATCAGCCTTTTGGTTTTAGCTGTTGTTATTTTTCTCGCTGGATTAATGGTTGTAGGCGGAAGACGCGCTCTTTTTTCAGATGCCTTCATAATTTCTCTTCTTGGAACAGTCTTGTCCACAATATTCTTCTTATTCATCCCATACTCCATGATTGCTTTGCTTCTCAGCATCTTTGTGTGGTTGCTCCTAATCAAGCGTCTTTATGAAACAAATTGGCTCCGCGCGATTGCAGTTGGCATATTAGCAATAATCATCTTCTTGGCAGTCACAATTCTTCTAGCTTTAACCTTCGGCATTTTAGACATCATAATCAAACGCTTTTCTCTCTATATGATTCTAATGCTCTAGGGGCTCTCGCAATTGCTTGATGCAAAAAAACGTACAGCATTGCTAGGCTTCGCTTTTCTACTTCTCTTATTAGTTTCTTCCGTTGAAAATACCGTTTTCTTTCGCATGTCAAGCGATGTTCTTAAAAATTTAAGCGATGTTCAAAATCAGCTTTTAGCCGTCGGAGTGCTTTTTCTGCATAATATTATTGTGATTTCTCTCATTTTATTGGGCATGACGTTCTACGTTAACCTAGTGGTTTTAAATTTCTTCAAAAGAGAGAAGTATGGCCACATTGTGCTTGAGCATCCGCGAACCTTTGCTTTAGTCTTTACAATCATGATTATTTTCCTAAGCATTATAAGAGGAAGCACCATCCTTTACGGCGGAATAAGTGTTGAAGCTCTGCCTCTAATTCTGCTGGTGAGCACTCCTATTGGAATAGTTGAAGGATACGGCATATACTTAACAATCAAGAAAACACTAAGCCAAACAATGTCCATGAAAGACTTAGCTTACATCTACGGCATATTCCTCATCGCAGCCATAATGGAAGTAGGCTTCATAAACCTATTAATGTTAGTTTCTAAAGGATAGAATCTAAGCGGGATTCAAAACTTCAACTTTCTTTAACTTTTCTGTTAACCCTTTCATCAACCTTCTTAATCTAGGACTCAGCTTCACAGGATAGACAGGTGCACTCTTAAGTTTCTTATATTTCTCGGGAAGTTTTAAAATACTTTCTAAAGCTCTTTTTCTTATTTCTTCAAGCGGTGGAAGATTGTAGACTATTTTTCCCTTCTCCATCACTTTAACGAGCAGTGGCTCTCCATTTATTTTTTCATCCTCTAAGGCGATTATGTCTTTTACGAAGCAGTCTTTTTTGTCCTTAAACCTGAAGACCTGCTTTCTTCCTGGAAGTGTGACTTTCCCTTTACTTAATTTCATAATTGGCGAAAACTCGCCTTTTTCGTTCATCTTCTCGCACAGCTTATAGATAATGTCAACGTAAGGTCTGTCTGCTGAAGTGCCCATTTTGGTCCCGACACCGAACGCATCAATTTTTGCGCCTTTCTTCAGCAATTCCGCTACCTTGTATTCGTCTAAGTCACCGCTTGCGAAGATATCTACATATTTCAAACCATTCTTATCCAGCAATTCCCTGACTTTTTTACTTATTTCCACCAAATCTCCACTATCTAGTCTCACTCCTCCTAACATGAATCCCTTTTCTTCGAGCTCTTTAGCAACTATGGCAGCCTTCTCAGCACCCTTAATATCGTCGAAAGTATCGATCAAAAGCGTTGATTTGTTGGGAAAGGTTTTGGCAAAAGCCCTGAATGAGTCTATTTCCCTTTCAAACAACATGACAAAAGAATGAGCCATAGTTCCAAAGACGGGAATTCCGTATTTCATGCCTGCAAGGACGTTAGAAGTGCCGTTACAACCCGCTATGTAGCTAGATCTCGCCACTTTCATTCCCGCATCGGTTCCCTGTTCCCTTCTCAAACCGAACTCGATCACGGACCTACCTTTAGCCGCGCTTACAACCCTAGAAGCCTTGGTGGCGATTGTTGTCTGTAAGTTAACAGCGTTAAGGACGAAGGTTTCTATCAGCTGAGCCTCTATTATCGGCGCAGTAACCCTAATCAAAGGCTCGCTCGGAAAAACTATCGTGCCTTCTGGGATAGACCAGACATCCCCCGTGAATTTGAAGTTTCTCAAGTAATCGAGGAAATCAGTTTTGAATCCTTGCTTTTTCAAGAAGCCGATGTGTTCTTCGTTAAACTTTACTTTTTCGATGAAAAGCAACACTTGCTCCAAACCCGCAAACAAGAAATAAGATCGGTTTGGAGGCAATCTCCTTATGAACAAGTCAAAAGTCGCAGGCTCAAACTTTTTGTTGTCGAAGTAACTTGCGCACATGGTTAATTCGTACAAGTCGGTGAACATGCTCATGTTTTCTTCGTCAACGAAGTCCTTAGAAATCTTCATGGATCTTATTTTATGGTAAGAAAATTATATCTCTTTCTGAAACTTCGATTAGAGTTTTTGAGGCATTGTTCTAATGCATAGCTTTAAATAACGTTTTTCATGAATTTGTTTTGTTGAACGGTGCAACCAATGCTTTCTTATGCTGTAAAAAGAGTTATTCGCTCCTTAGGGCTTTTCGCCGCCCTACTGTTAGGGGTCAT
Organism: uncultured Candidatus Bathyarchaeia archaeon; assembly: GCA_964477645.1. Taxonomy (GTDB): domain Archaea; phylum Thermoproteota; class Bathyarchaeia; order Bathyarchaeales; family Bathycorpusculaceae; genus CAYZEP01. The sequence goes on from CAYZEP010000073.1 coordinate 3,568, forward strand.
TCTAGCTTCTACATTCTTTGCTGGGGTTAACATTGAAGCTGACACTACGGCAAAGGCGGCTTTAAACCAGCAACTAGACCGAGTACCAGTTGACATAGTTGTTACGCAATATGGTTCACAGACTTCTAATTCTACGGTTTGGAAAACTGTGGCTACAGAAGTTGCTTCCGTCACCGATATAAATGATGCAGAGGTGATTTCCAGAACCTATTGGTGGGGAAACACAACTTTCGAGGATTACGCTTCATTTAGAATTGTGGGGGTATCCGATGTCTCACGTGTTTATGATGGGCTTGCTGTAACATCCGGTGCGAGTTCGCTTGGGGCGAATGAAACCTACGTGTGGGTTGATTCCAAAAGTGCAGATAAAATAGGGTTGAACAGTACTTTCGATATTAATTTTACATATTGGACTGGAGATATCTATTCGACTGAAAAGAATGTGAGTTTATCTCTTAAGGTGGTAGGTTTTGTAGAGCTTGACGACAAAGCATACTCCATTGCTACGGCAGAATGGTATGGGCCAATCACATACCAATATGTGCAAGAGCAGTCACGCACCTTTTACAGCGATAATTTGTTTATTGTGAGCTTGGAAGAAACCTTCGCTAAACTCTTAGACGTAACCCCATCTTACAGTAGTCCGTTCACCACTCAAATCCTAGCTTACATGGATCGAGATGCGCTGATTAATCCTTGGGATATTTCAGCTTCGCTGGAAGCTGTGAGAACGGTTACTACTCAAGTGAATTATGTAGCCGCCACCTATGGTATGAGTGCCAGTAACAATCTGGAACAGGTTCTCATTCAGTATCAGTTTACTAGCATGGCTATGAGATTTTCCTTCTTCGTTGTGGCGCTTCCCGTTTTTTTCGTGGCTTGGTATGTTGGAACAACAGTTTCAGATGTCTCCTATAACCTGCGAAGGCGTGAAATCGGTTTGCTACTGACTAAGGGTTTCTCAACTGGACAGCTTTTCAGAATGTTCTTAACCGAATCCATCATGATAGGAATCATCGGCGGTCTCATAGGTATAGGCTTAGGCTTTCTACTCAGTCCATTTTTTGCCATAGCGGTCGGAAGCGAACTGGGAGCAGCACCCGTGTTAAGCCAAGAAGTCATTGTTATAGCCATAATTTTCAGCCTAGCCATAACGTTGCTTTCCACTTTTCGCCCTTCCAGAAGAG
>CAYZEP010000074.1:0-4441 GCA_964477645.1 uncultured Candidatus Bathyarchaeia archaeon
GGTTAGGCTTGTTGAGGCTTTGAAGAGGGCTGGGCTGGTTGTGGATGAGAGGGAGGTTGATAGGGCGTTGGAGTCTGGTTATAGGGTAGCCACGTTTAGGGATAGTAAAACGGCGTACAGTGTTGATGTGATTTTTTCGGGTAAGAAGCTTGAGAAGAGGGCTGGAACAGTTGCGGGATTACCATGCTTTTTTCAGACGCCTGAAGAGTTGGTTTTGGCGAAGTTGCGGATGATTAAGGCGACTGTGCTTAGAGAAAGAGCGTTGAAGGACGAGGAGGATGTGAAGGCGATTTTGAAATTTACTACGGTGAATGTTGAGGCTGTGAAGATGCGAGCAAAAAGGGAGAACACGCTATCAATCTTTGAGGTTCTTAAAGGAGGGAAGGAACGTGTTGAGTATTAGGAAGGTTGAAACTCTACTGGACGTTGATGTTCGGCGGGTTTTGGAGAGAGTTGAGGAGAAGGTGAATTTGGCGGTTGGTATGTCCGATGTTTGTGTTCGGGTTTGTGCTGATGGTGTTAGGGATCAGAATCCAGGCATTAACGAGGAGGAGCTTATTGAGCGTGTTAGAGAAAGGCTGCTGTTTAGTAAAAAGCGGAAAAGTGGGGTTTAGGGTTTGGAAGCCTCATGCCAAAGGGACACTCATTCGTTTTAACCCTCTACTGATACACCCTCCCGCTACCGCACAAGAATCATGCTCCGCATCGATCTTATCTTCTTAAAACCAATGAAGCATATGCTCTAAATACTGCATGTAATTGCTAGTAATTTGAAACATACCATAGAATAACATTGGTAGAGCCGTGCAAAGCATTTGTTGCCTCTTTATCTGATACTGGAAAACGGCTTCTATGAACTGCAGAAATCCTTGATTCATTTGTCACTTCTATTGCCTTGACAATATCTGCTGGAAAACCGATTTTTTCCTTAACTTGCCGAAACAAGTCGCCCAGAGGAACATCTGGTGCTGGCTCTTTCTTAGTCTCTTCGTACAAGTCAGCGAGCACGCTCTCAACACTAATTGCAGACAGAACTATTGAAGTTCTCCATTCAGCTGAAAAAAAATAATTGCTTGCAGCCTGAAGAAAGCTTTTGAGGTCAGAAGGAACAGCAATACTGGCGTCATCTTGAAGCCAGAGTTTAACAGCTAAGGGATAAGGTCTAAAGGTATACCGCGTGGAAAATTGTCTTCTTTCTTTCAAAATCTGCTTTGTTTCCTCTACTCGTGGAATGCAATCAAGGTGATTCTTGAATTCTTCAATACCTACTTCTTTAATAGCCACAACATCAAACAACCATTTTCTCTTGCCAACACGCTTCCTCTCTACAGACAAGACATCTTTGAGTTCTTGGAGAATACAAGAACCAAAAACATCAGGAATACGCCCTGATTTTGCTACCCTTCTTTTTACAATTCTACCTGATGGAAGCTTAGTTTCTTTTCTTAGATAGAACACATCAACTAAAGTTTCAGGAAATTCGTCCAATCCAGCAAAGACTCGAAAAGCTTTGCTGAGTGTTTCAAAAGAATCTTCGAATACAAAAGTTTCGTTCTTTAATTCGTCAAATGCTTCATCTAGCCTACTTATTCTCTTGGCGTGAAAATCTCCCAAAAGCTTCGAAACTGTCTGTTTTTTAGTCTTTTTAAAAGTTTTCTTTTCTTTGTTCAGCAAAGTTTCTAGATGTTCCACTATTACAGAAAGATCAACTACGACCTTATGGTTGTAAATCCCGATTTTCATTGGATTTTGCAAATATTTAATTATCGTATCCAAAAATCTTCCCAGTGATAAATTGCAAATGGAACTAGTAATATTTTTCGCAAACCTCACTTAGTGAATAACATCCCAACAAACAAAATGCAATGATTACTAGTGCTAAGCATAAGCGTATTTATGCGTTATATGTCTGGCTTTCCGCCAAACTCCAATTTTTAGAGAAGCCGGTGCATCTTCGAAGGTGATAGCTTGAACTAGGCTTTAGGTTTTTGTTTTTGCCCTGGCTTAATTCTAATCAACTTGATGGTTCTTGAACTACTGTTATCTGGATAGAATACGTTATACCCAGTAACATCTACAATTTGACGGGCTGAAACTAAGCCAGACGTACCGTAGAAAGCCTTATCCAAGGATTTCACCTTTTTGCTAATCTCAATTCACCCCAATTCTGCATTTGTTCTTGTTTCTGTTTATATATATTCTCCCTGTTTCTAATATTCTTTCTGAAACACTATTCAGTTAGACAGCATTATCCAATATCCAAGATTCTCCTAGACTTCTATGTTGATAACCTATACTAGGTATTGGACTCTGAGGGACTGTTACCTGAACTCTTTGAATATGCAAGTTGGACCTATAAACATGAGTCAAACCTTTTGTTTCCATTATGCCTCTGCTTAAGTGTACCACTATAGTATCTTGTGAGCCGAGATATAGCTCAGGATGATAGGGAACATCCAAACTTAGCAATTCGTTATATTCATTGTGAAGAGCAAGAATTGCTTTGCTGAGCTCCTCATCTTGTTCTGCATCCTTAATGTTAAGGTCAAGGGTTTCCTTTGCTTCGCGCCTACTTATCAGGTAATCGTGAGAAAAACGTTCACGAGTAAGCGTGTTAACAATCTTTTCGACTTTTTCATCATCTTGCATATGATATTTCAGTAGAGATCTTGCTAAAAAACTGATCTCTTGTCTAGATCTAGCAACGGCACCCAAAGTCAGTGGATGGACTTCTGACAACTTTTCAAAAATCCTACACAAAGAAGCGTCATCTTTTAACCCAGCTTCTTGCTTTGCCAAATTAATAAAGCTGATTGCGTCTTCAACATTCACAGGAACAATCCTAGGTCCTTGCCCGAAGTCGACGGTCGGACCCAAAGGATGCTCTACTGAAGGATCAATCGGGCTTAGCATAGCATTTTTGGTCATTATTATCTCATCAGCACCGAGTGCAACCAACGTAGCACAGCTTAAAGCCCTAAAAGGGATTATTACGTTCATTTTCTGGCAGAATTCACGGAGTAAGTTAACCAAGCCAAACCCCGCCATCGTTATGCCGCCAGGACTGTACAAAAAAAGATCGATTTTATCAACTTCACCAATTTGTTGAAGATGCTTGAAACAGAACGGATGAATATCGCTTGCTATTCTAATTTCCTGACCTTGCCTATCGCCAGTATAATAGACTAAAAGCCTTGTATCTCGAATTTTCTCAATTTTCTCTATTAAATTCATTCTTTCTTGACGAGCCAAAAGAACACCTCGATACAGTATATCTAACTTTATTTTGATATGCTTTTTGGTGGCACTTATTACTTATAGGGAGCTACTATACAGTGCTAGTGTTCTCGAAGGAGATGGCATAATACTTGTGTATAAGAATCTTTCTCATTTGTTTGGTATATCAGATATATCAAAAATCCAACTAAAAGTTGGGATTTCGGGACATATCGCCAGTTCGAAGACTTTCGCTTTGACACCAACGAAATCATTTTGCTAGAGCTCTGTCAGTCTTATTAATCCTGAATTTCTGACTAATTTCTAAATTTGTGAATTGGTGAATTTCGCTCGTCTTTATATCCGTTGTTCAGTGCTCTTTTTCTCTTGATGATCAGATATGAAGGAGGTTGTTAAGCAAGTTAAGGGCTTAAGCCTCGGCGACCTATGCAGAGTTGACTGGTTCGACGCAAGCATAGGCAAAAGTCTCAGCGGCGGCTTAAGCGGCATAGACGTACCCGTCCAAAGCTGGGGCATATTCCTGGGCGTTTTAGGCGAAAAAAACAAGCACATAATCCTAGCTCAAAACAGTTTCCGCTACGCAGACGGCATATACGACATTGATTACACAGCCGTTCCAGTCACTTGGACCGCAAACATAACCGCCATAGCCAAAAACCATGTTCCACCAGAAGACGCCAAACAACTCCTAAACAGCTTCTTAGCAGGCGGAAAGCGCACCAGCGTACGCGGCAAAAAACAGCAAAAGGTGAAAAACCACGAAAGACTGGATTAGAAAAGCACTAACAAAGACTATTCAGCCTAAAGGCAAACGCCAACCCATCGTCATAGAGCCAAACCCAAAACTCGTCTACGCAGTAAAATTCGCAGTAGCCATAACCATAAGCCTAACAGCACTAGAAATCACCCACATACTAATCCTACACACATGGAACAGCGAAATCTTCGCAGCAATAACAGGACTAACAGGAACAATAACAGGCATCCTATTAGGATCCAAATAGAGGGGCCTAACACCGTTGCACGCACGCAAACACGAACACTTCAAAATAACAAAACTCGCAAGACGATATGACAAGCAAACAAACACATTCACCTACAACATAACCTACGAAACAGCAACCACAATAACACCCCGCACAACAACTGTCGCAGAAGCCTTCGGACTAGGCATAGACCAACAACAAAAATTCACACTCTACGA
>CAYZEP010000075.1:0-4318 GCA_964477645.1 uncultured Candidatus Bathyarchaeia archaeon
GCACAGGAAGTTCTGGACAACACGTTGACGGAATTTAGTCGTACGTAAGGGTATTGGCAAAGCTTTAACGATGGCCAGTATAAACTTTTTCAAAAACAAAAAGATAACAATTATAGGCTTGGAGGTTGCCCCGCAAAATTCCTATAGCATTGGATGCTATAGCAAACTCGGATTTTACCCAAGTTCTGTGGTAGTCCAGATGTACAAAAAACTTGGTCAGCCGACAAAAACAAGCTTTGATGAATTCGATACATATTTTCTTGAGCCACTCACTAACAAAAAGATTTCACTCATCCGCAAACTTTCTGGTGACATAGAGGATGGTCTGGATTATAGTAAAGAAGCCATCCTTGCACAAGAGTATGAATTGGGTAAGACTATCGCTTTAGAATATGGAAACCGACTTATAGGCTTCGCCATTTGTCATGCTAAGCATGTAAGAGAAGCCCTTGGAATAGGAAGTATAAGGGTTTTGTTGATATCAACTAAGTATGCAGATAATTCAGCACTATCAGCTCTTCTGACTTCCTGTGAAAGATATTTGTTAGAAGAGAGGAAAAAGTTGCTACTAGTGCCAGTTTACGCTGCCTATACGAAAAGTTATCAATTTTTGTTATCAAAGGGGTATAAAGTTGGTTCATGTCTATTAAGAATGGTTATGGCGGAGCATCTAGACCGAAGTGATAAAATATGGCATTTATCATCTTTATCCGGATGATTTCCGGCAAATGTGTATGTCATACTGCCAATAGGTAGTGACCAATCTATAATCGCTACTCACTACACAATTGGCGAATTTTTATTAGTAGAAACTAATAATGCTTTTAATGCGTTATTGTTGACTCGGCGAGGTTTTCAAAAACAGGTTTCGTTAAGAAGGTGTGTCCAGATAATTCTTGAAATAAGATTTTTAAACTTAAGACTAGTTTCCATTAGCAAATTTTAAATTCAATGCTCTACTTACTGTAAACTCGAACAACCAAACGGGAGAGCATTGTCAGAGCTTAAGATTAAGCTTAGGGAAAAGTTCTCATTTCTAAGTGGAAACTTTCGGATATTGCTAATAAGTTTAATTCCAATAGAAGTTGGCAGATCTATTCCAATGGTTTATTATTCTCTCTTTGTTTTAGCGCTTGGTGGCACACCTTCTATCGTTGGGATTATAGGCGTTATATCTTTGGCAGTTATGGCTTTCATGCAGTTTCCCGGAGGCTTTCTTGCAGATAAATACGGTAGAAAATGGTTCATAGTGACCTTTACCTTTGCTTTTGGCATGTCCTATTTTTTCTACGCAATCGCTAATGACTGGCGCATTATATTGGTAGGTGCCGTATTGCAAAATCTGTTTCTTATATACCAACCCGCCCTTGGTGCAATGATGGCAGACGCTCTAAAACCAATAGATCGGGGGACAGGATTTTCAATAACTATATCTGTTCCACACGCTATCACACTCTTCTCGCCAATCATAGCAGGTTTCATGGTCGCTCTATATGATCTGGTTTTGGGAATTAGGATCAGCTACATCATTGCCATGCTCCTTTCCTTTGTTTCTGCTATTATTAGAGTGAAGTTAAGGGAAACATGGAAACAAAATGCCAAAAAAGTGGATTTCAGGGAAATCCTGACAAACTATCCAGGGGCTATAAAGGAAAGTATATGCATCTGGAATAAAGTCCCTCGACCAATGTTTTACCTTCTCGTCATATTTGTTATGTTTTCGTTCTTTAGTGGTGTGACTAATCCTTATTATGTAGTCTATGCGACAAGCGTTTTAAATGTCGAGAAATTTCAATATGCTCTACTGTCAACATTTTTTTTAGCGTCAACATTTTTTTCAGCCTTACCATGCGGAAAATTAATTGATAAAATCGGAAGGAAGAAGCCTTTGACTATATCATTCTTTCTTTTCATACCAGCTATGTGGCTCTTCTTATACGGTGATTTAATGAAGTTATACTTGTGTTTCTTCTTAGTAGCAGTGGGTTCAGTATTGTTCAGCATCAGCTACTTATCACTACGAGCTGATTTTACTCCCAGAAAGAATCGGGGAAGAGTAATAGGAAGCTTGAACTTTTTCGGCGTTGGTTCCATGGCTCTAGGCCAATTAGTGGGGGGGGTTATCTACGAAAAAATGGATCCTCGAATTCCTTTTCTACTTCCCATAGTATTTGCTATCACTTGCCTTTTAATAACACTACATTCAATTCACGAACCAGAAGAGAGAGAGGTGTAGCTGAGAACCGTAACTCTAGTACTCAAGCTGTCTTGAGCTTTTCTGCTATTAATGAAGTACTTGAACCTTTTTTGGGTTAGTTCGGGCAGTCACAATACTTTGCTAGCTTTTGGGGTGAAAAGCGTTGTTGTTCGCTTCAACGTGTTCGTTGACAACGTTAGAAATGGCGTTAAAAAGCAGACTGTTAGGAGAAGTTTGAGCAGGCTAAATGGCGTCAAAGGCGTTAAACTTGGCAGATACTCTGCGGCAGGCCACCTCTCACAGTAGTTAAATAGCAATAGTTAACAACGACTCTAGACTGAGAATCGTCCATACCAGATAATTGAAACCACTTACCTGATCTAAGCAAATCATATAATGTTCTATAGGTTACTGATGAAGTTTCTATTTCGCCTCAAATTCGTCAGAATCGTAAGTTATCTTGCCTTTGCACTTGTATTCGTGAAGCGGGGAAAATAGTTTCTCAGCCATTTTTCCCCGTTTTTTACTGGTAAAACCGTGCGTAAATCCCACCCCCCGCACCTAGAGTGAACCCTCCGCATCCAGGTTTGGGGAAGAGGCTTTCTCAAGCTCTATTTCCGGTCAGAAGAGGGCTAGGCGCAAAGTTCATACCTGCCAGGCAAACGACTAGGGTCGAGCTTTGAGTAGTCGCGGAGGTTCGGCTTGGTTGTGTGAAGCGGACAGCAGCATATCTTTTCGAGCGCCTGTCTTTGAACGATTAGACGTTGCGATTGGCTTTGATGGCTACATCTGAATTTGAAGCCCAAGAATTCTTTTGTGCGTGGGCTCAAGATCGGTTCTACTTAGCGCTTTTTCTCACGTGTAAGAATTTTGCCTAACCCGATTTCGTCTCTTTCATTGCTTCAACGAGTTTTGCAATGGCCGCCTCCAATTCACCCTGTTTCTGAACCCACGATTGAAATTCCTTGTAGAGACGCTCATGTTGAGCGGCCAACTCTTTGACGAACCCTTTTAGTTCCACGTTCTCGTTCATAGCCCCTTTAAGCCTTTTGACGCTTAGTTCGTGGCTTGTTTTGTAGGAGATTAGGTCTTTCTGAAGGGTTTCTATAGTTTTCTCCAGCTGTTCTATTCGGTCGGTTCCAGCCGTGTAGGTTGCTACGTCAGTTACACGAATCATTTTCTGGAGTTGAAGGAACAGTTTCTTCAGCCTAGCATTATGGATGTACGTAGAGTCGCTTCTAGCCACGGCCTTGCCGCACATCAGTTTACCAGCTGTCAAGCCTACGCCTGCTTCGATGCAGTATGTTAGGAACATTTTTCTGAAACAGTGAAAGGTTAGGGCTTGGCCCTTTGGAACTTTGATTTTAGTCTTCTCAGATAGGCCACGTAATATATTGGTGACTGTGTCGTCAGTTATTGGTCCATCGCCGTTGCTTGGGACGAGATAAGGGTTCAGTTTGCTCTTTAAAGTAGGAAGATAAGCCTTCAAAATGGCTACGGTTTCGTCACTCAAGAACCCTTTCGCCAGAACTTTCTCCTTGTTTGTTATGCGTTGAAAAGGTATGGGCGACTCCTGATCCAAGTTTGGAATCTCGTCTCTCTTGATTGAGAGAACGTCAGCAAGTCTCCAGCCTAAATCTTTGCCTATTAAAAGGAGAACCTTGTCTCTAAGGCTGTCGGCAGCAGCATACATGGCCCTAACTTCCTCAATTGTCAGGGGATAAGACTTCTCAGTTTCAACAGTCTTCTTAGCTTCAGCACTGATGACCCTGGTTTTCATGTCCATGTCAAAATAGTTGAATAGCTGAATCAAGCCTAAAGTCATGGTTCGGCAGCTGTTTACTGCATAGCCTTCGTTCAGAAGCGCCCTGTGGAACTCCTCAAGCTTATGTTCAAAATGGCGCCGTCTAACAGGATCTTCGCTTTTCAGGTCTTGCTTTCTTTCCATCAGAATGGTGTCCAAGTCTTTTCCGTACCATTGGCTGAACTTCTTTAGGCCGTTTCTGTATTCCTTTAAGGTGTTCTTACTTTTGGCCTTCTTAACGTGGTCAAGGAAATTTTGGGCTTTCACCTGCACTCACCTAAGACATTATAGCCGCCGAAGTATATATCAGTATCCTA
>CAYZEP010000076.1:0-4223 GCA_964477645.1 uncultured Candidatus Bathyarchaeia archaeon
CATATCGAACTAGGTAAATCGGTCTACTTGCCTCTTTCTTCCGTTGTTTCAAAGTTAGGTTTTTCAGAGAGGAAACGTTTAATATTTCAGCCAGGTGTTTTTCTCTGGTTTTCTCAGATATTGGAGTGAGAGAGAATTCGTTGTCTAGGCTCATGTTTGTCTTTAAGTCATTTTTCATTTTTCGTCCTCTGTTCAGCTTATGCTTGTTAGTTGTATATTAAGACTTAATAAATGTTTTGAACGACTTGTACGACTCTAAAACATTAACTCGTGCTCCATAAAACATATCAGAAAATATGGGAACTTCATGATGCGCTAAAGCGCACTTAGTCTACCTCTTTGTAAACCTCTTAGTTCTCTTTGTGCCCAAAATTTTAATTCCTTATTCTGATTATTTTGTTGTGGTGTTTGTGTGAGTATGGGAAGTGCTAAGAAGAAGCCAATGACTAAGAAGGAAAGGGAAGAGAGAAGAAAAAGGCGCAAGGAGAAACGCTTGAAGAAGTAGCCTCAATTATTCTGCGCTGTCTATTCTCAGTGAGCTCTTCGAGCTCACGTGTCTACCTCTATCAAACCCTCTTAGTTCTTTGCAACCTCTCTGTTAGAGGAATCACTTCTCAACTACTATCATTGTTCACATTATCAGCTATCATCTCTCAAGCTTCATTTTCTTAGGTAACAGATAAGTTTCTAAATTTCTAAATTCTAAACTGGAAAAGAAAGTAGAATTTCTAAAACTTTTAGGCAAATTTTTCGAGAAATTGAGCAATAGGTCGCGCGCGTTGGATTCTTTCAGCTGTGACACCATCAAATTCCACAGTTCTTTCCTCACCTGTTTTCACGTTTCTGTACAGAACTTTAAACCTTGGAGTGTAGATTATTGCTCGCTCGTTAACTTCAAAGAGTTCATTGACAAGCCTGTTTATGTTCTCTGGACGTTTGATTATTTTGGATCGGATGATGTCTAAATCTGCGCCCGGAGGAATTTCCTTTACTCCAAATGCTGCCAATATTTTCTTAGGGTTTCTTTCCGAAGGACCAGATGGAAGTTTTTTAAGTGTAACTTCTTTTCCAAATCTGTCTAGGATAAGAGACGCTTTAACTTCATTCATTAACCGCTCCTCTCCTTCAAGTTTAATCATGTTATTATCCTTCGCAGAAGAATCCATCGGTTGGTCGGGCTCAAATTTGTGGTTCAAAAGAATGACTTCCTGCACTCTCTTGTCAACTTTGACCTTGTAGACGCACTTGCGATAGTAATCAATGGCATACTTACCACTGATCACTATATAAGGTTCATAGTATTTGTCGATAGAAACGAGTTGAATCTCTTCTGGTTTAGGCTTCATAAATCCAAATCTGGCAAATAGCTGCGCCTTGAGTTTTTCCCCAGCCACCTTTATCACAGTTGGATCAATGCGAGTTTCGTAAACGATAGTCTTCCTTTCAGCTATCTTTTCTCTGGAGGGTATCGTTCCAGTTGATATGATTATCTTTTCATCAGACACTGCTTTAGTCAACCCTAGACCCTCAACCCTCAACGATTTCTGTGTTTTGTATGTAATATGGATTATGAATCAAAAAAACGAATCACTAGTAAACTCTTTGCATCTCCAGTTTAACGTGTTGCTTGCTTCACTGATTTAGTATGTGCTTTATGCATCCCACTTTTCAATCAATAATTTACTGTCCCCATGTTTGAAAGATACTCTTACACGTATAGAATCAGCGCCTCTTTTTGTCTTATTGTAGTCTTTGAAAGGGAACATGCTGTCTTCAGCGAAATCTACTGGCAGATAAATCAAGTACTTTCCGTCTTTCCTTCTGAACAATCGCCCTCTTCCTTCATTAACCATTTTGTTATCACCTCGATTAAATCTATGATTAAAGATATAGGCTCATAGAAAAAGATTATTTAACCATTGCCCTCAACTGCACCAATAAAACATCAATTAATTCTCAAAAACTATCTAAAAAAGAATTATCTGCAACAGTGCGCGCTTCGCGCACTTAGCCTATCTCTTTGTAACCTCCCAGTTCTCTCCAGCCCCTCTGTTGAAGAACCACTACTCAAGCATGAATAGTGTTTGTTCCATCAAATGTTTTTTTGTTGTATTCTTTGGCGCACGCTTAGTGCAGATACAAATCTTGGATTCACAACGTTTAAAAAAAAATAGAAACAAAAAATAACTAAAATATTCTTTAGGTGTGCAGATGTCGCAAAAACTTAGAAAGGTCATGGTTGAAAAAGTAGTGACTGTAGAACCAAGTGCTACTTTAAAGAAAGCAGCTGAGCTCATGAATATGCATGAAATCGGCTGTCTCGTTGTTGTCCATAGTGGAAAACCCGTTGGTATCATAACTGAGCGGGATATGTTAAAACGGGTTATATGCGAATCGAGAGAGTCTGAAACAGTAAGAGTTATTGAAATTATGTCAAAACCAGTGATCACAGCGTCTCCTAACATGCGTGCAGGCGATGCTACCAAACTCATGCTTGAAAGAAACATAAAGAAACTCCCGGTAGTTGAAAATGGGCAACTTGTAGGTTTGGTGACATTAACTGACCTTCTTCGTTCTCCAGGAGTTATTGAGTTTCTAAACAAGCTCTCGTTAAACGGTACTTCAAAACGCATGAAGAGAGTGGTGCATCTGTATTTTGATCCATTGAAACAGCATAGACGAAAATGCCCGTTGATGATAAACGATGGCTTTTCAATGGGTTGTCGAGATAACAAGTGTATGTGGTGGGTTGGAGATGAATGTGCAGTCACAAAGCTTTCTCGACAATTTTCGATGGAAGAACTTCCAGAAGCAAACATGGCGCACGAAAAGGCTGTTAAAGACTGAAGCATATCTTGGATAAAGCAATTCAAAATGCTAGTGTAGGTTTTTAGAATATAAGCGCGTTAAAGCGCCTATAACCTGTCTCCTTCTAATCATCTTTGTTCTCTCTGTAGCAATATTACTTCTCAATTATAAGAAAGCTACAGCTAAAGCAAATTGAACAAATAGTTTGCTCATAGAAGGTTTTTATAGAACAATCTTCTATAACTGATTCTTCCAAGGAGAGTGGTAGGGAAAATGACGTTCTCCTTTTCCTTTCTCCCCCTCTACCATTCTCCTTGCGAAGAGAACGTTAATAAGCCTTCAACGTACATATAGTTTATGAAAAAATCTCCTACCAGTTTGCATAATTCAAATCTGCTTTTGGGCAGATTCACTTGACGTTTTAAATCCGTTCACCAAGTTTCTTGCACTTGCAAGATTCACAACTCTTTCTACAAAACGCTCTAGTCAAATGAAGCCAACTTCTTTCTGACCTCATATCTCTTTTCAATCCTTTCTTGCGATATTGCTACTCAACTGTTACTTTCGTTTATAATTTAAGGTAAACAATCTATTTTTCTTGTGCTAGGTATTTCATGTTTAGAGGCTTCAGAAGCTCTTTTCCGGCAAGATTTACAAGAATACTCTGAATATCGTTTATGAATTCTGACATTTCAAGCTTAAAATTTCGCATCCACTCATCATAATCGGAGTAACTTTTGTGAAACGAGAGATTGAATGCGTCCATTCCGATTCCTCGGCATGCACCAGCCATTATGACATTTGGTTGACTCATTAACCATTGCATTCCCTTCTTTCGAGTAGTTTCATATTTTTCTCTTGATGCAATAGTCGCTTTAATCTTGAAAAATGTCATGGCAAAAATCTCATATCCAAGCTTTTCCCATTTCGGAATTGCAGTGTAACCATCAATCAACTCCTTTTCTAGCATATTTCTTCGTCGAGTGACAGTTGGCTGAGAAATATCAAGCTTCTTAGCAAGTTGCCTGTCGCTTTGCCTCGAATTTCTCATCAACTCAAAAAGAATTTCGTAATCAACACCCTTTAATTCCTTCATGGTGTATCAGCTAATCATCTGCTCATCCACTTTAATTACTTTTGTAATTCCAATTTGAATTTCGCTTAAACATTTTGTTTAGAAGGTTAGAGACTAGAAAGTTCATATTGAATAAGAATAAACTGCAAGTTGCTATATTACCATTCTTCAGATTTCAAAGATCTTCGCTTCTGCAACAATTGATGCAGTCTTTCTATTTTCATTTTGTCGATGTAGCCTTTGTGTGGACGAAAACCTCCTGAAAATCCTTTTGGAATGTGCAATAGCTCATGAATCAAAGTCTTTTCCTTCTCTTCTCCACTTAGCTTGTCATATTGCT
>CAYZEP010000077.1:0-4213 GCA_964477645.1 uncultured Candidatus Bathyarchaeia archaeon
ACTGCGAGTCCTTCGCCTTCTAGGATGAAGACTTCGTGTTCCCATGGGTGGTTGTGGAAGGGGCTGTGTCCTTTTGGTTCCATTTCGAAGAGTCTCATTGCAAAGTTTGGTGCGCCCATTTCTTTTGTGATGAGCCATCGTACTTTTAGTTTTGAGGCTCCTTCGTCTGCACTTTTTGCTTCAACACTCTGATAATGAAACACTTTCATTTAATATACTTCCTTAAATCAGAAACAGAAGATACTTCTGCGCCTGCATATTAATCTTTTATCGCTTCTAACAAACCAAAGTAATAACGTCTCCTGAACTACTACTCTGCAAGGTGTGATTTACAATGTAAAAATCCTCTTGCAGACTTGTAAGGTCTTATGGAACATACTTGTCTATCAGATCTTTACTGAACATATTCTTCATTTACCACAAGAAGGACATCCATTCTAAGGTTTGTTTTCATATCTTTCTAACTCTGCTAAACAAAATCACTTAGCTTCTTAGACTCATTATCCTGAATTGATTTTCTTTTGCTCATAATTGTCAACAATGATTCCCCAAATTGCTCATAACAATTAGTGCAGAAATCTCTTGTGCGGAGAGATTGCAGAAATCTGTCATTTAGCGTTTCTTTATAATGGTACTCTCCCAAGTGAATATTTTCTCCACAGTAAGCACATTTGTGGTTGACCCTTGCTCTTGTCTTTCTAAGAACCTTGGGATGTTTAGCTGGCATTTGTGATGTTTTCCTTCAGGGCTAACTGATTTGTTGCTTGTATGCTTCCTCAAGTGTTTTTATGACTTCTTCAAGGTTGTCTTCTTTCTCTATTGTGACTTGAAAGCATGCTCCATTATAGAAGTCTTGTATGCTTTGAGAAAGCTGAGTCAACTTGTGTTTCCTAATTATGCTACTTCCAGTTTCATAAGGAAGCATTATGACAATATGCAACTTTTTCTTCCTTAGCTCAATGTAGGCAAAGTTTTTGTTCTTTCTTAAAGAGATGTAGTACTTTTGAGGGTTAATCTTAATGTTAGAATCAAGCTTCAACATAGCAGTTTTAATTTTCCTATAAACTAGAGCAACACGTTTCTCAATGTCTTTCAAATGATAGCTTTCTGTGTATCTCTCTTCAGCCCCTTCCTCTTTTCTTTCGTATTCTTCCCATTGTCTTTGAAATTTTCGTGCCCAGCCATCTATTGTTTGGTCTTTTGGATTGATGTGGTGTTCATCTCTAAGATGCTTGACAATTTCCACAACATCGTACAAAATTGAAGTGTGTTTTTCATCTCCTATTAGACAAAAGAAACCATTTCTAGATTTATCATATGTTGCATGCACCATCTCTTCTTCATATAAAGGTTCAAATAAATGAGCACGAACATTGGGAGCACCTTCTCTAAGGAAGGTTTTGAACTCAATTATTTTTGTGTTAGCTAATTTCTTCAAGCTTTTACTAGCCTTTTCAACTTCTGGAGTAATCTTATCGATTATGAGAGCTATCTTTGGGGACGAAGACAACAATTCAGATAAAAAGCGATATAGGTCGTGTCCAGTCTTCTTCTCTATGTATGCCTTCAAAACTATATCTTGCTCAATTTCAGTGTTCAAAATATCTCTGACATCTCTTTGAGTTTCTAGTTCCTCAATGCTATCTACAAATCTTGATACCTGGGGAACTATATGAGAATAGACTGGGTGAGAAGATAACTCATTTTCAACAATGTACCATTCATAAGGTTTAGAAAGAGTAAGTACATAAGCGTCTGGAATGCCAGCGATTCCTGATTTTGATGTAAGCTTATGTTTAATGTCAAAATAAATAGAATTTTCACCGAATATCTCCTTTGAATGCTCCTTCACTAATGGGTGAAATTCTTTCTCTTCGTCTTTAGGTATCCACAGTTTGTACTTGATACCATCAATAATCAGCATGTCTCATCAAGCTATACTTTCTAGAATGAGTATTTATATTTAAATCCAAACCAACCATTTAATTCTACTGTTCTATCCTTGTGTCGAGTCTTTTTGAAGACTCTATCTTAGTTCTTTTTCTATTCAAGAATCACTCTAAGTCTTGCCACAAACTATCTCACAATAGTCAAAGGCTTTCCCCGCAAATACACAAGCCTCTACATTAACTAGTTTTGATGCTATTTGAAATAGAAAAAGGTTTGGAATTAAACGGGTCTGAGAGTGCCAATGAACACTTGCCAAGCAAGCAGCGTTTTCGCCACTAAACTCAGCAAAATGTACATTCTTTCACCATAAAGATAATCCTTCCATCTACCAACCTGCTTATACTGCAAAACCATGTTCAACGCAAAAATGTTAAAGAAAAACGCTATCGAACCATAAATGTAATAAACAAAGTTTGGAACACCACCTTCCGCAGCCAAACCAGCACCACCCAAATAAATTCCAATCACAACCCACGGAATAACACCTGCAAAAACGCCGAAAAGAAAAGACGTCCAATTAGTCTTTTCCGTCGTCTGATTGTGCAACTCCATCATCAAACCAAACAAGTTCATACACGCATTAAGAGCAAAAAGCGGCAACAACGTACCAATATCATAAACACCCACCAACATAGCTATCACCACAATCATAACAGAAGAACTCAAAGCATACTCAAACCACCTAGCATAATTAATGTGCTTCTTAAGATTCTCAACATACCACGGATAACCCCAAGGCGAAGCCAACGAAAAATGCGCTACGGCAGATATCAGCAAAAAAACAGCCACAAGAGGCCCAAGCCTAACGTCAGCAATCGTCGTAGTATTAACCACAAGCTTCTGAATCGCAGCATCATACTTCAAGTACGAAGCAGTAACAGGCAACGTTTTGTCATTGCTAAGCACAAGCATCAGAATAAACTGTATAAAGTGAAAGAAACCCATAACCGCATTAAACTTCCTCAAACCCCGAAACCTTGCATCATCATTTCCTGACAAACCAGTTCCCCCCAGCGTATCTCCACAAATTCAAATATAAAACCTCCGATTCCTACACATTCATCCAAACCAATCAATACTACAACATGTTCAGAGTCTATTTATAGGGGGGCTAAAAAACACTGCACACACATAAACCATCAATCTAGTCCTTAATCGCCTCCAACAAACTCATCACATTCCACAACTTCACCCGCGTATAAGGCGGCATATTCGGATCCTGCAAAATCTCATCCAAAATCGAAACAGCATTCGAAGCCCTAACAGCAGGCGTAAACTCCGCCGACTGCAAAACCCCAATAGAATCCTTAGCCGCACGTCTAATATTCCTAGGCGTAGTATTATCCTCAGAAACCCCCCCAAGCACACCAACCGCCTGCTTAATCCTCTCCTCATACTCCACCAACTTCTTCTTCCTAACCACACCAACCACCCCACACAATCTCGCGGTAACCTAGTTATATAAGATTTCATATACCTATTTACTTTAGGGTTTTAAAACTTGCCGCAAAAAAACGAAGAAAAAGACATAAAACGAATGGCAAACCTACTACGCCAAGGCTCAACCCTAACAGATCTAGCCTGTCCAGCATGCGCCTCCCCCCTTTTCAAGCTAAAAAACGGAACGCTTTGGTGTGCAAAATGCGAGAAGAAAGTCGTAGTAGTAAAAGAAGGAGAAGAGCTAACAAAAATAAAAAGTTCCTTGACCCTCGAAAACCTTGAAACAACACTCCTAGCAAAGGTTCAGGAGATACAAAGTAAAATACAAAACACAGAAAATATCGAAGAACTGCAAAAACTAAGCGCGACACTTTCAGAACTGCTGGAAAACCTTGAAAAAGTAAGAAAAATCAAGAAGACTTAGATGGAGCTTCATGCATGCTTGGTTTCTACGAAAATTTTCCAGAAAACCTCCACAGAATAATGCGCTTTAACACTTCAATTTCAAACAGGGCGCTTCAACAGGCATTAATACAAATATTTCATCAGCTATGCAATGAAAGCTTAACTATAGAAGACATTGCAAATCCCTCACTGCCCCAGTGCACTGTTATTTTCGAGTTCGGAATAGCCGAAGCCAACAATTTCAACTATCTAGATAATGAAGAAAAAAGCAGAGCGATAAAGGCTGTACAGAAAAAACCTCTCCAAATCATGGACTTCCTCTGCTCAATAAGATATTACAAAATGCAAAATGAAAAGAAAACCCCGCTAAAATTCGATTATTACATGTTACGCTTCACTTTTAACAAAAACACGATGG
>CAYZEP010000078.1:0-3877 GCA_964477645.1 uncultured Candidatus Bathyarchaeia archaeon
AGTGTAGGCTTGCAGAGACAGAGTGGATTGAGCTTCCGAAGAAAGGAGAAGTTCATTCACACACTGTTATGGCTATTGCGTGGCCTTCAATGGCGCATCTGCAGCCGTTAGTAGGTGCAATGGTTAGAATAGATGGAACAAACACTTGCTTGCCCATGACGATGAGAGATATTGACCCTGAGAAAGTAAACATAGGCCTGAAAGTAAACATACACATCGAGAAACAACCAAAAGGCGACCTCCTAGACGTTTATGCAACGCCCGCAGAAGAACCCAAACCGCCGAAACGAACGCCAGAAGAACTAAAACGCTTCAGGGAAGACATGGAAAAAACGAGAGCGTGGGTCAAAAAAACATTCGGCGCAAAATAACTTCCAAAACCTCATAACAAACCACCTTCCATTTTTAATTTTTTGTGGGAAACCTGATTGTACACTGAGACCATAAGCTCTTTCGTGAAAAACTTGCAAATCATTGAAGACGCTTAAATACTTGTTAAAATACTATTCAATTTTCCACATTAACCAAGCTCACAAAGGAGAATTTAGCTTGAAGGGTAAGCCCCTCGTTTCAATAGTTTCTGCTGGATTATCAAAGTTCGGGAAGCTGGAAGGATTATATGCTAGGGAAATTTTTGCAGAAGCAGCCAAAGAAGCCTTTGACCGCTGTCCAAATCTAAACCCCAAAAAAGACGTTCAAGCCCTATTTGTTGGGCACATGGGTGAATCCTACGAGCATCAGGGACATACAGGCGCAACAATGGCCGATTGGGCTGGACTATTGCACATACCAGCTACAAGAACAGAAGCCGCATGCGCCTCTTCAGGGGCAGCCTTGAGGGCTGCGATTTACGCTGTGCTTTCAGGCTTGTGCGATGTTGTTATGGTTGGCGGCGTTGAGAAAATGACGCATAGGACCACTCCTGAAGTCACGGAATATTTGGCTATGGCTTCGGATTACCCATTTGAACAGTGGCATGGCATAACTTTTCCTGGTTTGTACGCGTTGATGGCTACTGCGCACATGCATGAGTATGGCACGACTGAACAGCAGTTGGCGATGGTTGCTGTGAAAAACCATTATCATGGAAGCCTGAACCCGAAGGCTCACATGCAGAAGGAGATAACGCTTGAGAATGCTTTGTCTTCGCGAGTTATTGCTTGGCCCCTTAAACTGTTTGACTGTTCACTCATCACGGACGGGGCAAGTTGCTTAATTCTAACAAAGCCTGAGTTAGCCAAAAAATTCACGGACATGCCCATACACATAATTGGAAGCGGACAGGCGAGCGACACTATTGGGCTATATGAAAGGGAAAGTTTCACGTCACTAGCAGCTGCAAAGTTAGCCGCGAAAAAAGCATATGAAATGGCTGATGTCAAGCTAGAAGACATAGACGTTGCAGAGGTCCACGATTGTTTCACAATAGCTGAAATCATAGCCTACGAGGATTTGGGCTTCTGCAAGCCAGGCGAAGGCGGCAAGCTTGTGGAAAATGGCGAAACAAAGCTTGGAGGCAGAATCCCAGTTAACACTAGTGGTGGGTTGAAAGCTAAAGGACATCCCGTAGGCGCAACGGGAACTGGGCAAGCATACGAAATATTTTTGCAGCTGACTGGAAGGGCAGAGAAAAGACAGGTCAAAGAAGCAGAAATAGCTTTGACACACAATGTTGGCGGCTCAGGTGCAACAGCCACAGTTCACATTTATAGGAGGGGTTAAAGCATGAGCGAGCAAGCACCCTTTACAATAGAACAATTCTATAAGCACATACTTCAAAGAAAACTCTTAGGCGGGAAATGTAAAAAATGCGGAAAAGTACACCTTCCGCCAAGACCACTGTGTGACAACTGTTTTTCAAAAGATTTTGAATGGATTGAGCTTCTACAAAAAGGAAAACTGTTAACATACACGATTATTCATGTGGCGCCAACACAATTCCAAGGAATGGCGCCGTACGCCGTAGGCATAATACAGCTTGAAAACGGCGTGAAAATCCCAGGCATGATTAGAGGCGTAGCCATAGAACAGATAAAGATAGGAATGAGGCTGACAATAGACTTTGGAGAGTGTGTAGCAACCCTGCCATGGCCACAATGGCCAAGATACTACTTTAAACCAGTGTGATTTTCCAGTATCTCCACGAGTTTGCGTGCTTCCTCAACTGTCTGCGCCGTTGCTGAATGATACTACCTGACTCCAGCATCTCAGCACGACTCTTCAACAGTTTTGGATCCATGGTATCCCCATTTTTTACTCAAATCTGAACAATGACAGCCCTACGTCAAGATGCCTTTGAAGGGAAAGACGCCGAAGACTAATAATGCCATTTTTCACTTTAAGGCATTGCTCCTCACACATTAAGGAAGTTGCTCTGTCCACGGTTTAATGGTAGCCCGGGATAGGTTCAAACATCAGTTTAAATTCTCGGAATTTGCCCGAAGCATAAGATCTAGAAATGCCATAGTGACTGCGGAGGGATTTGAACCCCACCCACAGTGGAAACATCACCCGCAAATTCCATCTTTTTCTTTTTTATTATGGTCTTATCGCGCGCGAGGAACTGTGGCTACATTAAACTTTTCAGAGAGATGCGGTCCAAGTAATTTGACTTCAGAGTTCATTCAACTCCATTCGGATGCTTATTCATCCAATCCATAGCAAATGCTTCTGCTTTTGTTTCGGTCGCATACTCTGATGATATCTTCCTGCCTTCTACATTATCATTTCTTACCATAGGAAATAGCATTACTAGGTAGTGTTCTCCATACTGCTTCTTTGTAACAATAAGATTTTGTCCTGTTGTCGCATTTATATATCCTCTCTGATTGTCTATTCTTCTCCAGCCTTCAATTATTCTCACAAATCATTCCTCACATGCCAATCTCAAAGTGCCATGCAGATTCGCGATTGCATAATCCCTTTTTTCTGTTCCAAGCCCTCACCGTTACATCAGGGAAGGTGCAGAAATGCTAGAATCAAGCAACAGAATCATCCTGTTAAATATTCCCAGAAACTCTCGACCAGTTTCTGTTCTTTGATAGGTCACTTTTCCCGCTATTGCATCTATCCGAATAAGATCATTTGACTTCATAAAACTCAAATACTCCTCTGATTGCTTGGAACTCATATTACAATGAGACATTATATTTGTTCTACCAGTTGGCTTGCGCAACTCCCTTAAAATCTCCGCTATAATCTCAAATTTGTTACGGTATCCGTCGGAGACTTTTTTCATTCTTAACATGCTATAGCCTTCTTAGGCAAAAGCAAACCATTTCTAGGAAAAACAGTTCTGCAATAACCTTTCGGCACGCCTTTCCCTAATACATCTCAGCGTACCTTATAAAGATAAGCACGTCAAGATTGGTATTCTACCTTCTAATGCACGCTAAAAACATATATAGAAAATCTAATGATTTTAAAGAGAGGTATCAAAATGTCAAGAGATATTAAACTTGAACGTGGAGTCAAAGGATACAATATTGTTAGGAAAAAATATCCGAACTGCGGTGCTGAATTCGTCTTCAAAATTCATAAGAACGCAGTTCACGACGTAGGCGGAGACGCGTTATATTATCCTGAAGAAAACGTTGTTCGCTGTAAAGTCTGCATGAGCACATTCAAATATGAATCTAAGCCTAAGGGCTGAAAACCAAACAAGTCTGCTAAGTTGCTAAGCTCACAGACTTCTTTAAGTGCCGATAGTCAGCGCGCGCTTAGTATTCCGGAGGCATGCCGCCATAACCGCCGCCTGGTCCACCAGGAGGCATTGGCGGAGTCTTCATCTTTCCAGCAGCGATGACATCATCGATCCTCAGCAACATTGTGGCAGCTTCAGTGGCAGACTTGATTATCTGTTTCTTAACGGCGAGGG
>CAYZEP010000079.1:0-3845 GCA_964477645.1 uncultured Candidatus Bathyarchaeia archaeon
CTGGCACGTTTTCTACAGCTATTTTCACGCCATAATCTCTTGCAATTTTTAATAGTATGCGAGTGGTTTTCAGATTTTGAAGCCAATCCATATCTGGATAAAACATGCTAACGCCAGTTTTTAGTCCTGGATGAAAAATCCACATGTAGGCGTTTAAAGCGTTTGCATAAGCAATTGATTTTTCAAGCCTTTTGAGCATAGCCTTCAAAATTGGTTTAGACGGTGAGGCAATGTTTATGTCTGCGAAGGGCGTGTGCACCGAATATTTTAAGTCATAAGACTCTCCAATGCTTTTGAGTGTTGAAACTCTCTGCTTGTTTAGGGCATGAAAACCGTCGTCAATGATTTCTATGCAGGTTGTATCTGCCCTGTTAAGGTGTTCAGTCATTTTTTTGAAGGACTCGCCTAGGCAGTAGAGCATAGACAAACCAATTTCAGGCTTAACCATAGGCTAGTTCCAGCTACATCTAACGAGAGCTTTATCCTTCTAACTTCCTACTTATAACCTAATTTGTCACACTATTGAAGTTTTATTTGTGGGGCAAGACTGCGAGCAAATTATTCTGATTCGAATTTTTATTTGGACGTAGCGAGTCTAGGAATTAACATTCACGTTTCATAAGCGATTTATAAACGATCTCTAGAAAGTGCGTTATGGAACCTATCCTAGAGGCACCACCATTGCGAAACCGTGGTTTCGAAGCCAATCAGGTAGAGAACTTGAAGGAGTTAGTTCAATTTGGAAAAATGCGATGAAAAGTTAGTTGAGTTTTTTTCTAAAGACGAGCCTTTCGCTGACGCTTTTGAATGTTTATTTGATGATGCTAGCGATGCCATATACATTCTCGACAAATTTGGAAATTTTGTGACTGTTAACCGTGAAGCAGAGGAACTGACTGGTTTCAAACGGGAGGATTTCATCGGAAAATCTTTCAGAAACATTATTTCCCTCAAA
The DNA here is from genome assembly GCA_964477645.1 of uncultured Candidatus Bathyarchaeia archaeon. Taxonomy (GTDB): domain Archaea; phylum Thermoproteota; class Bathyarchaeia; order Bathyarchaeales; family Bathycorpusculaceae; genus CAYZEP01. Next base: position 956 of record CAYZEP010000079.1, read on the forward strand.
AGTTTGCCAAAGGCAATTAAAGGCTTTCTGGATGTAATCAGAGGAAAGGAAGTTAGGCTCGAATTAGAACTCAAAACAGCCGCAAAGAAAACGGTTCTAGTTGAAGTTACTTCAAAACCGTTAATCGTCAAAGGAAAAGTTGTTGGAACTGTTGGAATTGCGCGAGATATTAGTGAACGTGCGCTGATGGAAAAAAGACTAAGGGAAACAAACAAAAAACTTGAAATGATTTTGGAGACAGCCACGGAAGGCATCGCAATTGTTGATGCAAAGGAAAACATAACCTTTTTAAACAAAGCATTTGCTGATCTGTTGGGCTACGATGAGAATGAACTTATACACATTAATCTACGGAAACTTGTTGACAAAGAAGGCTTCAAGGAAATTAGAAGGCAGACAGAAACCAGAAAAAAAGGAAATGTAAGCCGTTACGAACTTGTTATGTATGGTAAAGATGGCAAGCCCCGCATTGTCCAAGTGTCAGCATCACCTCTTTGGAATGAAGACGGGCAATTCGCTGGCTCTCTAGCTATCGTTATGGATGTTACTGAACGAAAGAGAATGGAAGAAGCACTTCGGGAATCTGAAGAAAAGTGGCGTTCGCTGGCAAAGAACGCTCCTAACGTCATTTTAATCGTGGATCGCGACGGTAAGATTCAGTTCATCAATCGCACTGTGATAGATGCCAGTCCAGAACAGATGATCGGGAAGAGCATTTACGATTTTATAGACCCTAGGTATCAAGACGTAGTAAGAAAAACCATTGGACACGTTTTTCAGACTGGAGAGGGTGGTAGTTACGAGATTAGTGGAACTGGTCCTGAGGGCGGTACTTCATGGTATGCGACCCAAGTAGGGCCTATCAAGCGTGATGGGCAGACTGTTTCTGTGACATTAATTACCGTAGACATCACCGAACGAAAACAGATGCTCGAAAAGTTGGAGGAGTATTCTCAACATCTTGAAGAGTTGGTTGAGCAGAGAACTAAACTATTGAAAGAGGCTCAAGAACAACTTATTAAATCTGAAAGACTTGCCGCCATAGGACAAGTGGCAGCAATGATAGGCCACGACCTGCGAAACCCTCTAACAGGCATTTCAGGAGCTACATACTATTTGAAAACTAAACTAGGCCCAAGAGTGGACGAGAAAATCAAGGAAATGCTGGAGCTTATTGAAAACGACGTTGAACACTCGAACAAAATCATAAAAGATCTAATGGAATACTCAAAAGAAATCAAGTTAGAACTCACTAAAACTACCTTAAGATCAATCATAAAGGAAACACTGTTTCTGGTCGAAATACCAGATGATGTTCAACTGCGAGACCTAACACAAAATGAACCTAAAGTGAAGATAGATCTGGAACAGATGAAAAGAGTATTTGCGAACCTGATTAAAAATGCAGTTGACGCAATGCTCAATGGTGGCAAACTTACAATTGCGAGTAGAGAATCAGACGGAAATGTAGAGATCACGTTTACTGATACAGGAACAGGCATGACAAAGGAAGTTATGGAGAAAATCTGGACACCGTTTTTCACGACAAAAGCAAAAGGAATGGGTTTAGGCCTGCCCATCTGCAGGCGCATCATAGAAGCTCACGGAGGCAGTATCTCCGTTGAAAGCACCTTTGGCAAAGGCACAACATTCACGGTAACTATTCCTATCGAGCCTAAATTAGAAGGAGGTGAAAAAGTATGGGTGAATCTACCAGAATCCTTGTCGTCGACGATGACGAAAGCATAAGAAAAGTGCTTTTAACCATACTAGAAGAAGAGGGATATTCCGTTGACACAGCGAAAAATGGAAGAGAAGCAATCAGCAAATCTAACAGAAAATTCTACAATCTAGCTTTGATAGACATTCGACTTCCAGATATCCAAGGAATAGAACTTCTATCAAAAATAAGGGACACAACGCCTAAAATGCGGAAAATAATCATTACAGGCTATCCTTCATTGCAAAACGCTGTAGAAGCCTTAAACAGAGGCGCAGACGCTTATGTAATGAAACCCTTTGAGATGGAAAAAGTCCTGAAAACAATCAAGGATCAGTTAAGGAAGCAGCAAGAAGAAAGAGTGTACAGCCAAGAGAAAGTTAAAGATTTCATTGAAACACGCGTCAAAGAACTGGAAAAAGAGAAAACTATAATCAAATAGAAAATCACGCCCAAAACCTTTTTTATTCGCATTATTAAGCGTGAGACTTTATAGTTTTCAACTTGTATGTTTAAATTTGGGAAGTTAATGGTTGGGGAAAAGGGCATAATGGAATTTCTAAAAACGCACGATATTTTGTTAAACTTCTCTCCACTTAGCTTTGAGCGACACTACAATTATGGAAACCACAGTCACCATCACAAGGATAAGCCAACGAACAAGAACCATTTCTTGAGACAATTGCAAAGAACCAGAGTAAACTCTAATTAAGCCTGCAGCGTTGGATGTTGGAAAAATCATGGCTATCCAGCTTAAACCACCTAAAATTTCTTCTGGATAATATACTGGTGGCACGAAAATCAAACCTAACCCGAGAATGTTGGCCATGTTGTTTAAGGTGTATATGCTGGCTCTTTGAAGATATGTTGAAATAATGAATCCAATGCTACTTAATGCTGCCCAACACAAAACCAAAGATACAATAAGCCAACCGATTGATGAAAACGGTAAAACCCCCAGCCAAATGGCTATCGCCATAAAGAAAATCAAGCTCGGAGCCGAAAGTATTAACGGAGCTAAGGCTATTCCTACCGCATATGAGATGGGGCTTACAGGCATAGCGATTATAATTTCTCTTATTTTCACATACCTATCCGCACTGACCTCTTGAATGGCAGCGTTTATTCCGATAAAACCTATCGTAGAAACCATTGCACCTATAAGTCCAT
>CAYZEP010000080.1:0-3777 GCA_964477645.1 uncultured Candidatus Bathyarchaeia archaeon
ATTCGAAAGGACAATGGAGGAGCTTCATTTTCTAAAGCAAGTAGCCCAAGATCTGAAAAATTTTAGAGAAATGATAAAATTAAAAAAATACGACTAATTATTTATCCCAGCCCAAGACCCTTTAATGGTTTCATTGTTTTGTTTTATGTTGATCAATGTGAGAATTTTAGGCAAAATTTTGATTTTTAACGATTGATTTAGAAGAAAAGTATAACTTAGATAAATCGATACTTTATGTGGTTAAGACAGTTCAATGATAATGGGAAGGACATCGAAGTGGGGTGGTTAGATGCTTAAGTTGTATAATACGTTTTCCAAGAAGAAAGAGATGTTCAAACCGTTGAAAAAAGGTATTGTAACAATGTATAACTGCGGCTTAACTGTTTATGATTACGCAACTATAGGAAATTTGCGTGCATTTACGTTTGCAGATGTTTTAAGGAGATATCTGGAATACAAGGGCTTCACGGTCAAGCAGGTTATGAATTTTACTGATGTTGGGCACATGTTTGAGGATGTTGACATAGGAGAGGATAAAATGGAAGCTGCGGTGATGAGGGAAAAGAAGGATCCTTGGTCTGTGGCTGATTTTTATATTAAGGCGTTTTTGGAAGATGCTAAGAAAATGAATTTTGAAGAGCCGATGGTTAGGCCTAGGGCTACAGATCATATTAATGAAATGATGGAGCTAGTGAAGAAACTAGTGGAGAAAGGTTATGCTTACGTTGTGAACGGTTCTGTCTATTTTGATGTTGCAAAATTTAAAGACTATGGGAAATTGTCCGGTAACACAATTGAGAAGTTAAAATTAGGGGCAGGCGGAAAGGTAGAGTATAATCCGGATAAAAAGAATCAGTTTGATTTTGCCCTCTGGATAAATGACCCTAAACACATTATGAATTGGAAATCGCCGTGGTGTGAAAAAGGCTATCCTGGTTGGCATATTGAGTGCTCAGCCATGTCGATGAAGTATTTGGGAGAAACTTTGGATATCCATACGGGTGGAGTGGATAATCTGTTTCCACATCACGAGAACGAGATCACACAAAGTGAGGCGGCAACTGGTAAAAAGTTTGTACAGTATTGGCTTCATAATGAGCATCTGCTTGTTGAAGGACAGCGAATGGGCAAAAGCCTTGGCAATTATTACACTCTAAAAGATATTGAAGCGAAAGGATACGATGCCAAAGCTTTGCGTTTTGTACTTTTGTCAACGCATTATAGGCAACAATTGAACTTCACCTTCGAAGGGTTAGAGGCGGCAAAGAACACAATAGAACGCTTAGTAAATTTCATGCGTAGGTTGCTGGACGCGAACGGCAAGGGTTCTGGAGAAGAGATTAAGCGTTTGATGAGCCGTGTGCAGAAGGATTTTGAACAAGCGATGGATGATGATTTGAATGTTGGTCCCGCTTCGGCTGCCTTGTTTGATTTTGTTAGGGATGTCAACAAGCTTGTGGACGATAATTTGCTTAGCAAGACAGAGGCTGAGGAAGTTTACAGGTTAATGGTGAAGTTTGACAAGGTTCTTGGCGTGATAGGCGAGGTTAAGAAGGAAGAAACATTGCCGAAAGAAGCTGAGGAGCTCATTCGAAGACGTGAAGAAGCAAGAAAGGCTAAGAATTGGGCGACTGCAGATAAGATTAGAGAGCAGCTTAAGGCTATGGGCATAATTGTTGAGGATACGGCTGAAGGCGTCAGATGGCGTTTTACAGAATAGCCTGCCTAGGTTTCTATTTTTGTTTTTTCTGTTGAGATTGGGGCGCGTACAGTGAAGTATTGTAGTTTTTGTGAGTGGTTGATGATTTTGTGGCGCGTTTTGGGTGGTATTGCGAGGATTTGCATTGGTTTTACAGTGATTGTGTCCTCTTCAACTTTTACTTTTAATGTGCCTTTTAGCACAAGATAGAATTCTTCGATGGGCGATGTGTGGTAATGCTCTGGTTCTTTTTCTAAGATGCCTTTTTGGATGTTTTTGACGTAGGCAATTTGGATTTGTTCCGAATAGAAGGGTGAAGTCTTTGGGACCTGTGGTGGTCCGCCGATTATCCAACGGTTTATGTTCTCAGAGTTGCGAAGGTTTAAGATTGCGACTTTTACCATTCTTCTATCCACTTACCTTGTCTTACCGTGGAAGTTCCATTCGGTTGTAGAGTATTTTTCCCTATAAAGTCTTTCTGCAAGTTCGCTTTCATAAGGTGTTAATTCACCATTTACAAGCTCAATTTTTAGGGCTCTTTGAAAACTTTGAATTAGCGCTTGCTCCACATCTTTCTTTGAACAAGCCTTCTCGATTTCCTTATGTATTGAGGTGATTTTTTGTTTTGCAACGTTCACTATTTCCACACATGTTTTAGCCCATGGAACACGTAGGAAGGTGAACATTTTCTTTAGGTCCACGTCTATCAGAAGTGTGCCATGTTGTAAAACAACTCCTCTTTTATGTGATTGGGCGCTTCCTGAAATTTTCTTGCCTTTAACAGTTAAGTTTGGGCATGTTTTTGCATTGCCTCCGCTGAAATCTGTATCTATCCCCAAAATTTCGAGTGCTTCAGCTATTCCACTATAAATTTTTCGGTAAACATGAGCTATATCTTCAGTTTTTAAATCTCTTTTACTGGCGACTATGCTATAGGTGATTTCGCCCTCGGCATCGTGGTAAACTGCACCGCCGCCTGTTATTCGTCTAACAATGTCAACCCCATATTTCGTGCAGTTGTCTAAATGAGCTTCATTTTCGATGTTTTGGAATTTTCCGATGGAGATGGCAGATGGTTTCCAGCAGTAGAATCTTATTGTGTTTGGGATGAGGTTTTTTGTTCTGGCTGTTAGTATCGCTTCATCGATAGCCATGTTTGTATGGGCGTCGCAGGTTTCGAGTTTTAGTACGCGCCAACTTCTCATCGAATCAGCCTCTGTTTGTTTTTGTTGATGGGTTAATTTTTGTCTTTTGTTAAATGACGATTTTCGACTGCTAAAATGTAGGCTTACTATTATTTTTTATTCTACGAAGATTAGGCTGTAAGAAAAGACTTAACGTTTTGAGCAAAGGTAATTAAGGCTTAGACAATTTGGTGTTTCCATGAGTTCGAGCATGTCAGTTCTAATTGATAAAAAGCTGTTACAAACTGTTTTGGAAGGTGCGCGAAGGCTTTATCCAAAGGAGATGGTCCTTCTTCTCAGAGGAAAAAAGAAAAAGAATCTAGTCAATATTTCCGAGGTCGTTGTTCCACCACTAGCTACTTATGGTTCACGTTTCGCCAATATCCCACTTCACATGTTGCCAATTGATTTTTCCATTGTTGGAACCGTGCATTCTCACCCTTCTGGTAAATTAATCCCGTCCACCACTGATTTGAACCATGTTTTTGGAACTGTACTCATGATTGTGGGTTTTCCTTACAAGGACGAAAAGAACGTTGCAGTGTACAGCCACACTGGAGAGAAGTTAACGTTTAAAATATTGAATGTATAAGAACGCTTTGGCACAATGATGTATCTGGACGTTACAGTTTAAATATTAGATTTGTGATTAGACGTAGCGAAAGGGAAAATAAACTATGGGTTCAAAATCTCCAAAAGGCGAATTCGCCGCAAGACAACTAGTGAAAAAGCGAAAACGACTACGCTGGAGTAGCATGTACTACAAACGGCGAATGCTAATGCTAGACGTGAAGGCAGATCCCCTTCAAGGGGCACCCATGGGTCGTGGCATAGTCCTTGAAAAAGTAGGCGTAGAAAGCAAACAACCCAACAGCGCCATAAGAAAATGCGTAA
>CAYZEP010000081.1:0-3703 GCA_964477645.1 uncultured Candidatus Bathyarchaeia archaeon
GTTTTTGAATTGAAAGATGAAACTAGCAGAATATGGGTTTCAGCATGGCGAAAACACGCAGAGACCGCTAGCAACTTGGAATTAGGCGACAAACTCATAATAAAAAACGCTTACGTGAAAAAGGGCTTTGGCGATCAGCCTGAATTATCAACAAGAAATGCAACATCCATAATTACTCCTAATAAGACAAATTAGTTTAGTGCCGGGGGGGGATTTCAGCACTAATTTACTGGTAAAGATTCGCTATATATGCTTGGCTAGAGTTCGAATTTCTATTGGGTTGCCAAATGCTTGTGTGCGCATGCAAATCAAGGCTTTTCACAGAGTACACGATGCGATTGCTCAAGCAGCTTTCCGAGGAAGAGAAAAAGTGTTTGACGGATAAAAATGCTGGCAAATATGTGCAGAAGCTTCCAGGAGTGGTTCGCTGCAAGTATTTGCGAAGTTTGCGTTTGACAAGATGATAGAGCTTGGAGTGCCAGAAAGCGTAGCCGACTTTATTGAGGGACGGACGCCCAAAACGATAGGCGCCAAACACTACATGATATTGCTCAGGCAAGCCAAACAATACTACCCAAGATATGCGAAATACGTCACAGAGCTCAGGCGAAAGCAGACGCATTAGCAACCGCAGCCCAAAACCTTCCTTTTTTTTATTTATCCAAGAAGAAGTGAGTTTTTGTTTTCATTAGAAAAGACACCCCAGGTGAGTGTGCATTACGGAAACTTTCATTTTCACCAGTTAACTCTTTTTCTATTGGTTTTTCTTGTTCCTTAATTGCGCTAAATATCGAGGTCTCTGAGGAAACTAAAGAACTCTGTTAGACTGGTAATCTTTCTCGTTTCCAAATATTCAGGAGCCCATTTGTTCCCTTTTCCAGAAGACCTCAAAAAGTATCCTACTGTATGCGGATAATTTTCTTGAATTTCTGGTTTTCTCATCACATCTTCCAAATTTATTCTGACGCCGAGTTGAGTTGTGCCCTTTTTTCTGTCACGGTATGCCACACCGTATTTTGGATAAGGTCTACACTCATTTCCGACGCTTGGAAAATATATAACCCAGTCGATTTGTTGGAAGTGGAACTTTGATGACGTCGTTCCTTCATTCCTCCAGAATATCCAAGTATATTGGAGAACTTATTTCTTTTTAAACGTTCGGATTGAGAGACTTAGCAAACAATAAATCTGAAAAAACTAATACTGTCAACATATAGTGTTAAGAAGGTGCTGGAAAACGAAGCGAAAAAAGTTTTCCTTAGTAATGTTAACGCTGATGTTAACGGGTATGTTAATGTCTGCTTTTGACGTTCAACTGGCTAAGGCGTCTGAGATTATTTACATTAGGGCCGATGGAAGAATTGATCCCTCAACAGCACCAATTTCAAGCATTGACAACCTCACTTACACATTTACTGCCAAAATTTACTATTCCATTGTGGTGGAGAGAGATAACATTGTGATTGATGGAGCAGGCTATACACTTCAAGGAACTGGTGTCTATGCTTCTGAAGGAATAGCTGTCTATTATAGAAGCAATGTCACAATCAAGAACGCGCAAATTAAAGGGTTTTATTATGGCATCTATCTTTACAAATCCTCGAATGTCAGTATATATAAAAACACTATCACAGAGAGCAATTGGGATGCAATTATGCTCGAAGACTCTTCTAACAACGAGATTACTGCAAACAACGTAGAAGATAACTCTGATGGTATCTGGCTGTTAGAATCTTCAAACAACACGATATCTGGAAACAGAATAATCAGAAATGAAAATCAGTATGGCGTCAAACTCGAAGACTCAGAGCGCAACAGCCTACTCGTAAACAGAATAACACAAAACCACTACGGCATTTGGATCTGTGACTCTTCAAGCAACAATGTTTATAGAAATGAGATTACAGACAACTACCTCGGCATTTATCTTGGCGGCGAATTTGTAGATACGGTACAGTATAATATGATATTTGAAAACAACATAGCAAGTAACGATGAGGGCCTCTCACTTAATTATGCTTACTATAATGCTATATACGGTAACAATATCACATCAAACAAGAAGTGTGGCATCGATTTTATATGGGATTCTTCTGACAACAAGATCTATCACAATAACTTCATAGGTAACGCTCAACAATTAGGTGAGGGGAGTTGCTATCATAACGTTTGGGATGACGGTTATCCTTCAGGTGGCAATTACTGGAGTGACTATTCTGGCATCGATGAAAAGAGTGGTCCAGGTCAAGATCAGCCTGGATCAGATGGAATAGGCGATACACCATACGTCATCGACGGAAATAATCGCGATCGCTACCCGATCATGCGGCAGGGCAGCCATTCTGCTCTTCCCATAGATCCAACTTTCTTCTATGCCCTAATAGTAGCAATAATAGCCATAGTAGCAGCCGTGACGCTTTTCATGATACGGAAAAAGAAGAAATCTCCAAAAGAAGCCACGCCTCTATAGCACCCTTATATCTAATCTATCCTTTTCCTTCCAAGACAGCTAAGCCTATAACTTCCCTTTCCCCAGAATAGGAAAACCTTTGTCTGCATCAAGAAGCCGCAAACTTTGATCAAGCGTGTGAGCTTTTCGAGGCTGGCTTTTTCTATTTCTTTCGTGTAGGCTTTCCTTTTTCCGAAAAGCTGATGGGGAAAGAAGTATTTTAAGAATCAAACGTGGCTATTAATGAAGAGACAGACAGGTTACCGAATGTTTTCGTCGGTTATGTAGGCTTTTTCGTGTCTTTTATCATAGACAAGTGCGTGCTTGTTTAGCATGTCTCTTCCGAGGATGCTTGGGATTCTCATTATCCTCTCATCTCGAACCGCATGCTTCAAAACATAAATCCTGTCAAAACTCTCCGCATGACTCTCCCTATGTTCTCTACGAAAAACAAGTCTAACATCCTTCAAAGCATAAGTGTCAACTAATCCGCCTATTCCCAGCATGCCCTCGCTAAGCTTCTCTAACTTGCTGAAATCTATCCCTAACCTAATGACGTCTTTGTCACAGATCGTGGTTCTCGACGCTCCAGTATCAACCAGAAACTCTATAGTATCACTAATGCGCAGAGCCTCACATTCCAAGACCGCAACAACATAAGCTGCCTCAAAAATCCCAGGCTTGAAAAAGCAAGGAATCCTCAACGAATCACTTCTCAGAGTATAAGCTCAATCTCTTTAGTGGTCACATACTCCACGGCAATCTCATTATAATCTTTAGGATACTTCTTTCGCAACCTTTCAACAAGCTTATTTAACTCGCGGTCGCGGTCAACAATTGCGCCATTTAAAACTGCAATCCACTCATCCCTAAACTTCTTCTTCAATTCTTCATAGTGCCTGCTAATCCACTTCGCGTTTTTCTCATACCGTGAAAGCACAGCGACAACAGAACTCATATCCCAAACCACCATCTCTAACAATAACATACGCAAGAAACCTTAAATCACTTTCTACTTTTCGAAATGTGAAAAGTGGAAACTAAACGGATGTCCTCCCAACGCTATTCATAGGACCGTCCTGGGACCGTCCCAAATCTGGAGACCAAACATTAACTCCCACACAAAACCCTAACCTACTCCAATCTCTAATCAGCTTATTGCAAGCTCTAAACAAACAACAAACCTCAAACCAAGCCCAAAACAACGTGTTTTCTCTTAATGAACGTTCTCTTTCCGAAAAGAGAAAGTTCTTG
>CAYZEP010000082.1:0-3556 GCA_964477645.1 uncultured Candidatus Bathyarchaeia archaeon
TGATCCATCTGCTTGTGTGAACACTTGAAGCATTAGCCAAATAGCATATTCGCACTGTATTCACTGCCTCGCTTTTATAGTCAATAACTAAAATTAATAAACCATTTCCCGAGAAGGTATTACGTTTTTAATAGTAGAGAGGTATGATTTGAAGTAGATTGTTTCTTCTCGGCTTTAAAAACGGTATGATGCCCAAACAAATGCTTTGAGAAGATTTTTTCAAATAGTTTTTCAGTTTTTGAGAGGAAAATTTTGTAGAATATTTTTGGGCTTGTATACAGCGACTGTACGGTTACAATATCTCGGATTTCTAATCTTTTCTGCCTAAACAGTTTAAATAGATTAGAAGTTTTTTCGAAGTGTGGGGTTACCTTAAACCTTGCATACTCTCTTACGTGATCAGGACTTTGGTAAGGTTTCTCAGAAATCTTCTTTATGTTATAAGCTATCCATAGAATTATTGTTTGAGGGAGACTGAGTGAAGGAATCGAGATTACAGCAGTTCCTCCTCTGGTTAGAACTCTACTAATTTCACCTATCATTTTCTCTGGATTTTCCAAGTGCTCCAATACTTCTGTACAAATAACAACATCAAAGATTCCATCCCCAAAGGGCACGTGAGAACCGCTTGCACACATCAAACTTGCATCAGGTAAATCACGCGAAACTCTCTTAAGGGTATTAATGTCAATATCAATTCCAATGTAATTGTTAATACGATTATGAAAAAAGTATGGATTTTTGCCACATCCTATATCGAGGGCAAATCCAACGAGCGATCCATTTTTCTTCACCATAGAAAGTGTCGCATTATAATAAGGTTTTCAAAAGTCTTTTCTATGCCTGCCATTAGCATCACACGACATGCATCTACATTAGCATGAATACATGTAAAATATAAATATAATTAACGAATTGGAGAGCTAAGAAGGCTGAAGCGTCAATCTTTCTCTAGGGCGTCAACTCTTCTCTTGACCTTTTCAGCTTCGCTACGAATACTTTGATCTCTGATCTCTTCCTTTCGTTTTTCATTTGACTTCAAAATCAACCGCAGAAAATCAGAACCGTAACTTTTCAGCAACAACTCGGTGTTAGGAATTAGACAGTGTCCGCCAATAACGTCCGGAAACATTATTGGTCTATCATGTCTAATGCGGTGAGTATCTTCCAAAAAATCCACTACGTTGTCAAAATCTGCTCCGAAAAACTTTGAGATGCGGTGCACTTCTTGGAAACAAGCAATCATCCAAGCCATACAAATTGTTTCGCGCGCTAAGCGAAAATCAACCATGTGATTATTATGGCTTCGTCCAAAAAGGTTGGTAAGGGCTCTATGTTGCTTGCTTATATTCTTCGAGAAGTTTGTCAATGAAACTTCGCAGGTACTCCTCGCTAACTCGCCTTTTGAATTCCTGGTACATTTCTTCTGGCAGTCGCCACTTGTCTTCCACGGTTTTTGCGATCTTGGCCGGGACGCCGTACGCGATTGAGAAATCTTGCAAGTCTTTTGTGACGAGGCTGGATGCTCCTATAAGGCATTCGCGGCCCACGACCACTCCTGGAAGCAATGTGACGTTTACGGCGATCCGACTGCCGAATTTGATGTATGGCGCTTTTGGTATGAATTTCTCTATTTGCCGCCTTCCATGCAAGATGTATGGATCGTTTGCTCCCACAAATTCGGGCGCGATAAACACCCAGTCTTCGATGATTATTCCTGTGGTAATGTGACACTGTGTGTGTATTAGAACATTGTTGCCAATCCAATTTTTACCTTCGCTGGCGCTTAGCGAGCCGAAGATGGAATGGTCTCCAATGTTGGTTTCCCTACGCAATACGGCATTTGTTCCTATCCTCGTGTGGCTGCCTATTTTGCAGTTGTGCTCGATGAAAGCACCGAACTGAATAATGCTTCCGTTACCTATCTTGCTGTTTTCACCAATGTACACGTTAGGATATATGACGACATCGTCACCTATCTCGGCATTGTCTCGAATTATGGCGCCTTCTCCAATCTTCACACGCTGGCCCATGTGAACATTTTTACCCATCATGTTGAATATCCTCCAAAACTGCGAAACACAATTTTTAACAGCCTAAGCATCTACAGCATCACAATACTTGCATTATTCTTATTAAATTTTCTTGAGGCACATACTTTAACTCAATAGCACGCAATTATCTGGAGAAGCGAGACGACTGCTGACGAAAAGGTGTGTTCATTAGCACGCGCTAAAACTGTTTCCTTAATCAAGCATGTCTGCATCCAAATGAAAACAACGAACAGAACCATCAAACTATTTAAGCGTCTCTTTTCCTAAAGAAGGGTAAATCCTTTGGGATGAATTATGGACAAACCAAGAATAGGCGAAGGCGTTGTAATCGGTAAAGATGTCCAATTTGGCAAAAACGTCATTATCTGGAATTACGTTGTGATAGGCGACAACACGAGAATAGGTGGTGGAACACGCATAAGCAGCTTCTGTGACATCGGCAAAAACGTTGTCATCGGTAAGAACTGCGTGATACAGACTCAAGTTGCCGTTTCTAACGAATGCCACATAGGCAACAACGTCTTCATTGGACCAAATACCAGCATACTAAATGACAAGTTTCCACACAGTCAGCGTCTGACGCCTTCTATAGTAAAGGATGATGTTGTCGTTGGCGGATGCGTGGTGATTCTGCCTAACGTGGTTGTGAACGAGAAGGCAGTGATAGCGGCCGGAAGCGTAGTGACCAAAGATGTGCCCGTAGCTGCTGTTGTCAAGGGCGTGCCTGCTAGACCTACGATGACAAGGCAGGAGTATGAGGCTAAGCGCGAGGCTTTTGTGAGACAACAGAAACGGAAGAAGTGATTCTCAACCAAGCTCGCATAAACTACGGATCTGGCGGCTTTCTACTAAAATCCTTATCAAGTGTTTTGACTCTCTTCCGGACTTTCTCAATGTCCTCTAGGATGGCTTTGTCTTTCACTTCCTCTTTGCGTTTTTCGTTGGATTCCAAAATTAGCCTCAGAAGCTTGGAATCGTAGCTTCTTAGCAATAGTTCTGTGTTTGGTATGAGGCAGTGTCCTCCGATAGTGTCGGGGTAGTTGATGGGGCGGTCTAGTAAGCCGCGGTGGCCATCCTCGATGACTTCCACTATCTCGTCAAAGTCAGCGTGTAGGGCTCTTGAGATGCGATGCATTTCTTGGAAGCACACGATAAGCCACGCCTTGTAGGTTGTATCCAGTATCTTCGCCAGTTCGGTTTCTACAGGGCTTCGCAGCGCCGTTACTCTTAGCCCGAGCTTCTCAAAGTGTCTTTTCGCAGCTTCCGCTCCCTTGCTTGTAGTTCCACCTACAAACTTTCGCCAGTAAAGAATGTCCTTTTTCATCGTCTCTAGCGTCTTGTGCATCCCGCGTATGGGCGAGTGAACCATTGGCACTTTCGCCAGTTCATAGATCTTTTGTGTTGTTCCTGGGTATACGGTGCTTTCAATGATTGTGAGTTTTGGCTTGAACTTTCTGATGTAGTCTAACGTGGTCTTCACGAATTGTTGCTGGTCTCGGCAG
>CAYZEP010000083.1:0-3518 GCA_964477645.1 uncultured Candidatus Bathyarchaeia archaeon
AGCCGCTCAAAATACGCTCTAACTCAGCTTGCAAAACATCCAAAGGCGGAGTCTTGCCTAAGACAGAAACATTCTGATCTCCAACACTGAAGGTTAGGCCAACTGCAGAGCCGCCGGTCAAATAGCAAATAGCATAAACAGCAGCCAAAACTGTTATGAATTCTTTTTCCGCATCTGTGCAGTCGTTATAGTCGATTTCCTTGCCAAGCTCAAGCTCCAGCGTAACTTCAGCACGCTTAATCATCTTCAAAACCTTCGCATCTGGAATTTCTGCTGAGCCAATGTTGATTACGTCGCGAACGTCATCAACAGACACAGTTACCAAACAGCTCTGGCCTCGAGCATAAAGAGGAAAAGAAGGCAAATTTAAAGAATTTTCACGATAAAAAAGGTGGATTTTAGACTGTTTAGCAAAAAATCCTATCTGAAGACGCTTTTTACAAAAATAGTGTTATTATACTGTTATTTGTTCAGAAACTTCTGGCTTCGAAAGTGTCTTACTATTGCAGCCTGCTGTTCCTTGCTGGACCTGCGGTCTTTCTAAAGGATTAGAATGTTTGCCTTTGTCAATTTAGCGCTTATGATCTCTTTCTTATTATATTGTTTATTAGATCTCTTAGATTTTCTATTCAGCCTGCGTTGTTGATGAAATAGTTAACGCTTACGAAAAACTTAAAGACCTTCGCAAAACACGGCGACAGCCGTTCTTTGAATGCGCGGTTCGACTTTCACCCTAGTTGGGATGTGCAATGAAAGCGTGCGCCAGTTTTCACTCTTTAGTTGTGGGTTCGTTTGGTTCTATTCTCACTTTTATTTCTGCTACTTCGTCGAATTCTTGTTTCACTTGTTCTTCTATCTGGGTTGCTATCTCATCGGCTTCCCTCACTGACATGTCGCCATCAACCACCACGTGCATATCACCTATCAAATAGGGACCCAACTTTCGCATACGGACACTGTGCACTTCCTTGACGTGCTTAACACTTTTCGCTATGTTTTCAATGTCTGACAGGATTTCTGAGCATTGGCAAGCATCCATCAAAACCAACGAAGCCTCCTTTATTACTGAGTACGCAACGGTGAAGACAAACATGGCAATGATTAATCCTGCGATAGGGTCAATCTGTGTAATGTAAAAGTATTTGCTGAACGCTATGCCGAGAAAGGCGGTTACTGATGTGAGCACATCCTTAATTGAATTGAGCGCGTCTGTTTTGAGCGCTACAGAAGCGTATCTTTTGGCAGCTCGGGTTTTGTAGATGGACTGAACTAAGGCTATTACAGTTGCTATTAGAGCCACGGTCATGGCCAGCTCTGCATTCACTATCACCCTTGGGGTAAGCATCATCAGATAAGACTCGTAGAGGATTACTCCGCCCAGAACCGCCATGAAAAACGCGGCGACAATGCCGCTAAAGGTTTCAACTCTGTAGTAGCCAAAGTGGAATTTGCCGTCTGGTGCCTTTCTGGACAAGCGTAAGCCAATCCAAACGATTAGAGAAACCACGGCATCGGCAAAAGAGTAGACACCATCAGCGATCAATGCGACGCTTGAGGAGAATATTCCCACAAATACTTCAACTACACCTACTAGCACGAGAATCACAAAAGATTTTTCTGCAACCGTTCCGCCCTTGGCGAGTTCAGACGACGGCAACCTTTAGTCACGTCCTAAACGTCTGTTTAGATATTAATCATACGAATCCTATTTAAATTGCACATTTAGCTATTCAGTAGTTTGATAGCGTATGCAAGTATCCCAAGATAACACTTTAAAATCACATTTTGAGCTTGATTTTGGGATATTTTCCTCAAGGAACGGAGAATTATGTCGTAACCAGATATTCTAAACCGACATTTGAACCTATTCCGGGCTACTAATGTTGGTGTTTTTTGTGTGTGCGTGTGTGCAACGGTGTTAGACCCCTCTATTTGGATCCAAATATGATTTTAGTCTTGATGTGTAGTATGAAAGAGTGTTTGAAGCTATCCCGGGCTACCAAAACAGGTGTTTCACTCTATTTTGAGCGGAAACGTTTTCAAATTGTTTTTTTAACATCGTATTTGAACCAATTCTTGAAATTAAACCATGCTACCAAAGATTACGCTTTTTTACGGTCATTTTGGTGTTGGCGTTTTTGTAAATGCGTAAATAGTTTTAGGTCTTGTAGATTAGGTCCATTGAAGTTGAATGCAATAATTCTAAAGTATAGATTGCAGGCATGTTTACTTTCGCTTCATAAACCTAATAAGAGAAACTTGTAAACCGAAATTGGAGAACAGAAGATGAAAAGAATACTTCGAAGACAAAAGTCTGGCTATGCACTTAGCTTAATACTTTGTCTAATAGGGCTAACCGCGCTAATCGTAACATTGTGGAAAACATGGCCCGAAGTTTCTTCAGCTCAAGATCCCATCTCAGCCTTCTGGACGCTTCTTTGGACGCAAAAGCTTGATTTTATTCCAAGCGTTGAATTCAAACTAGTATACTTAACCATTTTAGGAGCGGTGTCGATGATTGTTGGAGTAACCATATTGATTTTAAGCCGACAACGACTTTCTCTTCCCGGAGAAACTATGTTACTTCAGTGTCCTTTCTGCAAAAAGCGATGGAGATCAATCCGAGACAAAGGACTAGTACAATGCCCTCACTGTAATAAACTAGTTCACCCAACAATGGTCGAAAGATGAGTCTATACAGTACTAATAGTGCCTAAAGTATCATCTTGCAAAAAACTATGGATGATATATTTCCTTTTCTCAGGATTCTTTTCTTTGTGCATAAGATGACGAGCGTGGTGAGAATCATGAATAGTGGCAGTATTATGCTTGACAGAAATTCAGGGATTACCTGATACGTGCAGTATTGTTCTGGTCCGTCTCTGGTTGCGTTGTTTCCAACCCAGTCGCAGGCAAAAATTTGGAGCTTCACAAGTGTTTCAGCTTCTTGACCTGGTATTGTGGCTTCGTAGAGGCTGGTTGACTGGTTATAGTTCATGGTTCTGTTTTCCCATGTGGTTCCGTTGTTTACCGTATAGAATAGTGTGACGTTCTTTACTCCGCTTTCTGTGTCTGTGACGTTTACTGACACTTCCACATCTTGTAGTGGTTGCACAACGCCTTCTGGAACACGAGAAGGTATGTCTATTATTGGAACACTGCTATCTTCTTTAAACTCGATTGTGAAATTGACTGTTGCGCCTATTCTATCATTGTAATCGTAAGCGGGATACACAGACCAAACAGAACTCGAAATCAATCCCTCAGCCTCCAAGTTTATAGCGTATGTTCCAGCAGATTTTGCCGTTAACATCCAACTTACCGTTGCGTTGGCTCCAGCCTCCAAAACGCCAGTGCCCAGTGTTTTCTTTTGAAACTCGCCTTCTAACAGGCTCATGTTTTCAGGCAATGTTATGGTTGCGTTGCACATAGAAGCGGGATAGTTTAAAAGTGCATTTGGCAACGGCGCAGGATAAGCGACTGTGAAGTTTATTTGAAATGGGGTTTCAGGCTTTATG
>CAYZEP010000084.1:0-3502 GCA_964477645.1 uncultured Candidatus Bathyarchaeia archaeon
AACCATTAAAGTTAAGTTGGGAAGAAATTCTGAAATTTCCAAAGGTTGAATCCGTAAGCGACTTCCACTGCGTTGAAGGATGGAGCGTCTTAGGTTCCAAGTGGGAAGGAATACAGTTCAAATACATAATCGACTTGGCTAAGCCTAAAAAAACCGCCAAATTCGTTACATTCGAGTGCGCAGATGGATACACAACGTCACTTTCCATGGAGGAACTTTTAAAACACGATGCCCTTTTAGCCTACAAACTTGATGGGAATTTTCTTGAAGAAGGCTTAGGTGCTCCACTGCGGTTGGTTGTTCCAAACAAATACGCCTATAAAAGCGCCATGTGGATTACGAAGATAAGATTTACGTCGAGTAAAGAGTTGGGCTACTGGGAAAGTCGAGGATACAGCGACACCGCGGACGTTTGGAGTAACGACCGCTTTTCAAGATGAAATTGAAACAAGAATGTGCAGTTCAAACTTCATGTGTTCTTGTAAGCCAGTTTGACCCGTTGTTTCTCTGGAGAAAGCTTGTGATCAGACTTCAGACGTCCGTTGTCGAAAGACATCTCCATTTGTCCAGGGTTTAAATGCTACATCAGAACAAATTCGGTTTTGATTGTCTTCAGCGAAACTATCGAATTAGTTTTTTGAATGCCTTCTTTTCCGGAAATCACTTCTTTCAGGAATTTGTAATATTCATTCTGATCTCTTACTATGACTTTGACAATCAACTCCCACTCTCCAGCAACGATGTTCACGCTCTCAACTTCCTTGTGTCTGGCCAGCTCCTCTGCAATTTTTTCAGGTGTGCTGTATTCAGTCGGTGATAGGGCGATAAAAATGTATGCGCAAAACCCTTCATCAATTTTCCCATAATCAAAAACAGCTTTGTAGGTTTTTATGGCTCCCTCCTTCTCCAACTTCTTTATATTATAGTGTATTGTGGTTGACGGTTCATCTATGGCTCTAGCTATTCTAGCGATCTGTGGGGTGCAATAGCCTTTCTTAAACAGCCTAATCAATTCGGGTTTGATATTTTTCATATTATTGAATAACATACGATTTCTTAAGAGTTTTTCGGCTAAAATTCGAAGATTGTGCAGATAATCAATTATCGATGAAATCTCACATATATCCAATCAGGTGATAAAAAATGCATAAACCAAAGATAAGAGAAAAAAGTGGTTTGAACCTAGGTGAGCTGGTCAGAAAAGCACTTAGGCTATTAAGAGCTGAAGGATTCCAAGCCTCCCTAACTGGGCAAGAAGAAACCCCACATCAGATTTCAAATTTGAACAGCTACCAAGCTTCAGAAATGGAGATCAGAAAAGCCTTGGTACGCGCGGAATACTTGAAGGCTTTAGCACTGACGGAGCGACAAAAACACCCACTCATCTACTGAAACCAGCTCCATTTTTTTCTGCACATTATATGATCTGATTAAGGCCTATCCATTAACCACAAAACCGCTTTTTGCATCAAGTCCCAATCAGAACCTTCATCATAGAATTCATCCCCAAAAGTCACTCCGTCACGATTGCTGTCTTCCTCGATTTCCGGATGCGTACCAATAAGAAAAACCTTTCCTTGGAAGTATTCAAAGGCCACGATCGCAGTTTGGTTTCCTTTATCGTAGTTTCCCAGAACGGTTACATTGGCATCTGCATTTGATAGTAGAGTTGGGCCCCAATAATAGAGCATAATTTCAAAATCCTGTTCAGACTGGGTAATGGGGTGAACATGATTAACGATATTCACTTTGCACATAGTATAGTTCGGATAAGGCATTATCTCGTCAACGGGGCCTACAGCTGTGCCAGCAAACAATTCTAAGGGCGTCATGGCTAATTGGCTGCCTCGCCAAAAGACTTTCTCAGCGGCAAAGTAAGCTCCGCCGCAGATTCCAATGTAACCGCCACCGTCATGAACGAAATCCCTTATGTTCTCTTTGCCTTTTGAAGAAATATCTTGGGCATAATCATACATGTTGCCGCCTGGAAAGCACAGAATGCGAAAGGCTCCAAGTCCATTGTCGTTAATATATTCTGCACTTACAGTCTCGACAGTGTAATTCATCCAACGAAACATTTCTTGGATGGCGCGAACTGAATCCTCCCAAGTGCCTCTGTCTGCATATATAGCTACGTCAGCCTTTTTGGGTGGGCGCATGTAATTCCATGTAAGAAGAACCATGATGGACGTAGCTGCCAGAAAAACAATCAATGCAATAAGGCGCCTATTCATTGACGTTCCCTTCAATGTAAAACTCGTCAATTCTAAGATATAATATTGTTCATTCATTTATGTTGCTGAAAAAAAAGAGGTTTTTTCTGGAGAAATCTCCATTACTGAAACTTTGATATGACTTCCTTTGAAAACAGCCTAAGAGGTTTCAACTTCGCCGTGTCTGCAAACAAGAGGGTAAAATGTGTGACGCCCGCGTCAAAGTAAGCTCTTAACGTCTTAACACAAGTTTCGGGCGAGCCTTTTACGGCGAATTTCCAGTCGGGGTCTTCTGGCTTTCCTTTCCGCTCTTCTCGCCATCGCTCCGCTGTCTTGAAGGCGTTCTTATCGGTTTCTGCTATTATAACACGGCTTTGGAAAGTATTCTCTATCGTGTTGGGGTCTCGGCCAACTTCCTTGCACGGTTTCTCCAATCGTGCAACCTCTTCTTTAAAGCCCTCTGGATTTACGAACCCGCTGTTCCACGCGTCTGCGTGTCTTGCAATGAGCCTCAACATCTTGTCGCCCCCACCGCCTATCAGTATCGGGGGATATGGCTTCTGAACAGGTTTGGGCAGACACACAGCCTTGTCCACAGAGTAATATTTGCCCTTGAAGGTAACCTCGTCTTCGATCCAAAGCTTCTTTATGATTGAAAGCGCCTCATCCAACATTTCAACGCGGACACGTCCTCTGGGAAACGGTATTCCATAGGCCACAGCCTCAGCTTCATGCCAACAGGCTCCGATTCCAAAATTGAGTCTTCCTGTCGAAATCATGTCAACGGTAGCCGCCATCTTAGCTACCAGCGACGGATAACGAAAGGCATTGCACGTAACTAAAGTGCCGATGCGTATTCTACGCGTCACTTCAGCCAACGCTGCAAGCACAGTCCAACATTCCAAAGTAGGTCCATACGTAAACTGAAGATGGTCATAGATCCACAGTGAATCGAAACCAAGATGGTCACATTCCACCGCAACCTTCTTCAGAGTAGCATAGTCCGGCATTCCCTGTAGAGCTTGCACGCCAAACTTTATCTTCTCCATCAATCGCACCAAAGTAAGTAATTCTTTATAACCGCCATAAAATGGTTACTGCTACGGTTAATAAACGTCATCTACAAGTCAGCAATGAGGCTGGCAGAGAGAGACAAGCACCTTCATAAGAAAAGAAGGAACCAAAAAAAGACAAACGATAAAGATTTCACATGACGACGGGTAAGTGCATCTATCTTCCCAGAAGCTTTAGCACAGTTTTTGCTCCTTTCCCAACTTGGCTTCTTTCTG
>CAYZEP010000085.1:0-791 GCA_964477645.1 uncultured Candidatus Bathyarchaeia archaeon
GAACAAACACGTTCACGATGATTATCAACTCTTCAACACTCTCCTTTGGAATTGTTCCATCTGCAACACTGTCAATTACCGCCTTAGCCACTGCTGTTTGAGCAGGTCCATAAACCATGCTTGCCTGACGCATACTCGTAATTGTCACCGTTGGAACGATTAGGGTCACGGGTTTAACTGTGAGGTTCGGCTCCAAAATAGCCAATAACGGTTCATGTCCAGGCGTTGGTGCTGCTTTAGCCTTTGCGAAGGCTTCGGCTATTGGGCCGTCTTTCTTTCCGATTAGGAGGTCTATGTGGGCAACTTCTGCGCCTTGCCCCGCTAACGCTTCGCCTACTTGCAGTTTGAGGTTCTTTATTGTTTCTGGTGTTATTTCTACTATAGTGAAACGTTCTTCCAATGGCTTTTCAGCGACTTCAACTTTTACTTCTTTAGGCTTTATTTTCCCTATTTTTTCCAAATCAAGTCGCAGCTCCTCTTTAGCTTCGTAGGTTAGTTCTCCACCTACGCTTAGCGGCTTTCGGACGGGGCCGACTTTGATTTTCATCATGTTTAATGCTTCTTTTGTGCCTACGGCTCCGCTTCCAGCGATTATTCTGGCTATTTTCTGCACTTTGTATTGCAGTTCTTGGGCGTTTTGCAGTTCGCCTTTCTTCACGTGATTGTAGATTTGAACCCAAACGTCTGGTATGATGTTGGCGCTTGCGAGGATTGCGCCTGAGCATCCGGCGGCTAACGCTGCAACAACCACTTCGTCGTGTCCGCATAAAACTTTGATTTTGTCTCTGACT
>CAYZEP010000085.1:854-3475 GCA_964477645.1 uncultured Candidatus Bathyarchaeia archaeon
AATTTGAGCTAAATCTTCAACCATCTGCCAAGGCAACGGCAAGCCTGTGCATTGCGGGATGTTGTATAGGATTATGGGCAAGTCAGCTTGGCTCGCGATTGTATCGTAGTGTTCGTAGATTCCGCGGTCTGCTGGTTTCAAATAAAATGGCGTAACGATTAGTGCAGCCTCAGCGCCAACATCCTTCGCATACTTTGTCATTTCCAAGGCTTGTTCTGTTCCGCTCGCACCAGTTCCAGCAACCACTGGAACTCGCCCATTAACCTCGTCAACAACAACTTTTATGACACGCTTCTTTTCCTCGGTCGTTAGGTTTACAAACTCGCCGGTCGTACCACATGGAACAACTCCGTGAACGCCTAACTCAATACAATGGTTAACCAAAGCTCGCAATCTGTCCTCATCAACAGCTTTTCCATTGTCTGTGAACGGTGTAACCAACGCTGGCAAAATTCCCTCAGGCTTAAACATGTTGCATCTCCTTCTTTGTCTATATAACCATGACATTTATATCATTTAGCTCTAAATATTCACAAAATAATGTATGAGAAGTTTTTTAGATTAGCAGATTATAGTAGTGCTGCTATTGCGTTTAGGAGACGGTTTTAGAAAAAAGAAAGGGGGAAATGAAGCTTTTTTTCAGCTTGTTTTAGCTATTTCCATTTCGACTCTTTGACGGTAGTGTTTGTTCATGAATAAACTTAGCGTACGCTTGGTTAACAAGGCCCTCCTGCCTTCCATTTATCATGACGTGACAACGAAATTAACATAGCCTTTTGAGTTTCAATTTCATACATACGCTGTTTTGCTAAAATGTAGGCCTTGCAATTGAAAGTGTCCAACGGTTCTTCCATCGAAACTTGTGAGTGTGATGCTGTCCTGTACTTATCTCCCATTATTCTGAGCGCGCTCTTGAATAATGTGGTTAACTGGTTATAGAAAGTTCTTTTTGAACTGAACATTTTATTTAAATCAGACTTTTCCATTTTTCTCACCGATTCTGTTACACATTGTCAGTGTAACAATACTAAATATGGAGACCGCCTTTTATAAGCTTTGTGGTGTGTTACACAACTTGCGTGTAACAAAATTTATATGGAACAATTTGTTTATAATACGCAGGGAAGCGTTGTGGAAAACTGGTTGAGGTCAGCTGAAATTTTGAATAAACAATTAGGCTTAACTCCATATGAATCAAGAGCTTACGTTTATCTACTAATGTATGGTCCAATGTCTCCATCCGAACTAGCTCAAAAAGCGGGTATACCAAGACCGAGAACCTACGATGTGCTTCAAAGCCTTATGGAGAAAGGGTTGCTAACTGAGCAATCTGGAAAACCCTCAATCTATGCTGCTGTTGAACCGACATTAGCGTTAAGGAATCTTATAACTGCCATAGAGGTGGAAACATCAAGGCAGTTGGAAGAGAAGAGGAAAGCTACCCAGATCTTGACGAATTTGCTTTCACAAATGTACAAGAAAAGCAAACGTCTAAAACTTGAAAAAAGCAAAGTGTGGTTTACTCAAAGGGACACAGCTTTTATTTCAACATACACTGAAGCCATAAGAGGCTGTGAGAAAGAAATATTGATAGCTTCAACGTCTCCATACCCTCCTGAAAAAGAAATACTTGAAGCTGTAAAGTATGCCCTCAGAAAGGGTGCATGCACCAGAGTTGTAAGGGAGATAACAGATTTGTGGACTATGGAGGATTTGGAAAATTACGAAGAGTATATCGAGGCTGGTAGCCAAGTCAGATATCTAGACATTAAGGAGATTCCGCTCCGGTTTATGGTGTTTGATGAAAAAGACATCATTCTTGTTTTTCCTTCAGAATCTGAGTCGGCAACTCCCCAAACGCTTGAAGCCCTATGGCTTAGAATTCCTCCCTTAGCAAAAATCTTGCGTGAGTATTTTGAAGAACTATGGAGAAAAAGCGAACAAATGATGCCAATCTTAAAAGAAATTAAAAAGAAAAAGCGAAAAGACATGTTGGCTATGAATATTGGCTAAAAGAACAAGAAGAGAAGTTGAGAGCGAATTTTGATAACATCTGGTTCCTTGAAAAGAAAACCTCCACGTGAAAATGCTTAAATTGTGAGAAAACTGAACACATTGTCACATGGAGGAAGCCATTTTTGGATGACCGTAGAGAAAAATTAAGAATCAGGGAAGAAAATTTGAAGGAAATTAATGATTTTCTTTTGAGAACAGATAATTCTCTTACAAATGGCTTGTTGAAAATTGTTGAAAAATATGGTGGCGTTGACGAGATTAACCGCAAGGCCAGAGAATCCCAAAAACTCGAGAATCTCGTGAAGCGACTTGAAAAGAAAAAGTCGCCTTTTATGAAGGATCTTGAATGGTTGATTAAACAACGCGAGAAAAAAGCCTTCATCAGTGTATCAGACTACCGCAGAAAAATATTGGGAAAAAAAGCTGACTCCATGAAGTTTGACATGTCTTCTGCTGTAACACTAGAGATCAGTGCGTGTAACTTTTTCCCATGGCTCATAGAAGAAACAAAAAAAGCAATTAAGCAACAAGACCTCATGCCCAGCCGCTTCATTCGCGTTCGCTCCATGAAAGAACAGGTTGAAGATGATGACATTCTCGCTTTT
>CAYZEP010000086.1:0-3471 GCA_964477645.1 uncultured Candidatus Bathyarchaeia archaeon
TAGCTGAGTTAGGCGTGGCTCTCTTGGTTGGCGGCAACATAGCAGGCTTAACTGATGTCTTGACAACAGCAATTTCCCGCTATACACAAAGAGGTGAGCTTGATTTAGCCATAGCCCTTGGAATAATATTAATGGTTATAGTCTTCTTGATAAACATGATAATAATTACAGCTCGAAGAGCGAAAATGCTGTTTACGTTAGGTAGATCACCACAATAAGAACCGAAACTTGACTAGAGAAGGCTGAAAGATGACAATAACTGCTGAATTGAAGAACGTAACCAAAGTCTTTGGAAACAAAACAGTACTAGACAGTGTAAACCTGCAAATCCACGAAGGCGAAATATTAGCCCTCCTAGGGCCAAACGGTTCAGGAAAAACAACAATACTGAAAATCTTAGCATTCATCGAAAACCCCACAAGCGGCGAAGTCAAGTTTCAAGGCGAAACGGTCAACTTCAAGAACACAGAAAAAACGCGCATGCAAAGCACTCTCGTCTTCCAAAAAACAATTCTCTTCGACACATCAGTCTACAATAACATTGCTTATGGGTTAAAAATAAGGAAAATACCGAAAGATGTACGCAATGAAGAAATAAAAAAAGTGCTGAAACTGGTGAAGCTAGAAGGCTTCGAGAAACGTCCTGCAAGAAAGCTTTCTGGCGGAGAACAACAAAGAGTTGCGATAGCCAGAGCTTTAACCCTCAAGACTAAACTACTTCTTTTGGATGAACCCACCGCAAACTTGGATCCGAGAAACGCTTCAATCGTCGAGGAAGTGATTGCCACAGTGAACCGTGAGCGCAAAACCACCATTGTTATGGCTACGCATAACATGTTCCAAGCTAAGACCTTGCCCCAGCGCATCGCATTAATGAGTGATGGAAAAATAACTGAGGTTGGCACGCCAGCAGAGATTTTCGGCAAGCTCTCTAGGAATTTGGCCAGTTTCGCCGCTGTTGACAACACTTTTGCTGGAACTGCAAAAACTACTGAGAACGGCACAACGTTGGTGGATGTTGGAAACGATGTTCAAATAGAGGCAACTGTTCAAAGCTCTGGTAAGGTTGCAGTTTTTGTTAGTCCAGAAGACATAATTTTATCTAAAAGCCGCTTTACATCCAGTGCAAGAAACGTTTTCAAGGGCAGAATTGTTGAGATTTTGGATTTAGGTTCTGTTGTGAGGCTTAAAGTTGATGTTGGAAAGCCTTTCACCGTTCAGATAACTAAGCGCTCCTTCAATGATATGGGACTTAACCTAAACACTGAAGTTTATTTGGCCTTCAAGGCTTCAAGCGTTCTAATCTTTTAGGATTCCAGCGTTCTTTCGTTTGCCAATTCGTATAGGATCGCTAGAGCTTCGCCTAATGGTATTCCTAGTCTAGCAGCCAATTCGGCAGGTGTTATTTCGGGTTTTTCGTGAAGAACTACTTCTCGTGTGTATGCCTTTTGGTGTGGATACATAATTAAGGCGTGGACTGTTTCGACGAGTATTGGCCAGAGCTTTTCTTTTGTGTATTCTTCAAAGCTCATACCACATCAAAAATATACTATGCAAAGGTTAGTTATTCAATTTACCCTTAGAAAACGCTTACATTACTCTATATGCTCATTGGTTAATCAAACAAAATGTGAGGAATGTTATGGGAAATAGTGGTAGAAAAACAATTTCAATTTACCAAGTGGACGCCTTTACCAAAGAACCATTCAAGGGCAATCCTGCTGCAGTTTGTATTTTACAAGATAAGCTCGAGGATAATATTCTCAAGTCTATAGCTTCGGAAATGAACCTGTCTGAAACCGCTTTTCTATACTCTCTTGGAGAGAAACCGCTCAAGGAGACAAGCACTTTCTCTTTACGCTGGTTTACTCCAGTAGTTGAAGTTCCTCTGTGTGGACACGCAACGCTTGCCGCCGCAACAGTTTTGTTTTATGACGTTAACGTACTCAAAGACGAACTAATATTCAAAACAAAAAGTGGTGATTTGTCAGCGAAAAAGGAAAAGAACGGAGTATGCCTAAATTTCCCGCTGGATGCGCCTGTAAAAATTGATCCCCCGCAAGATCTTATCAGTGCGATTGGTATTGCTAGTTTCAAAAGTGTGGTTTATGGTAGAAGAACAGAAAAATTGCTAGTTCATTTGTTTGGTGAAGAGGACGTTAAAAATTTAACGCCAAACTATGAGCTTATGAAATCTATAAGTACGAAAGAAGAGATTAAAGGAGTTATTGTAACAGCGTTGGGGAAACCTCCATATGACTTCATTTCGCGTTTCTTTGCACCTTGGATAGGAATTAATGAAGACCCTGTAACTGGAGCAGCTCATACGGTGCTTGCCCCGTATTGGTCAGAAATATTGAAGAAAAAAGAGATGTTGGCGTATCAAGCATCACATAGAGGCGGCGAACTCGTTGTACGACTACAGTCCAATAACAGAGTTGATTTAACAGGAAATGCGGTTATAGTTCTGAAAGGAGAGCTACGTTTATAATCAAATATTGTATGCCAACAAAACTTCTTCCACATTCTTCGACACTCACAATTTTTTCCAGCTGCCTTCGTCTCTGTATAAAATGTGAAATTTTCTCATGTTAACAGCAACAGTCTAATAAAGTCTGTCAAGAGATACTAAATGGCAAGGTTTATTTTCACCCAAATGTTTAGGCTTCAGATTCAAGAAGGGGCAAAGTGAAGGATGCGATGAAGATTAAGGCTGTGGTCTTTGACCTTGACGGAACAATTGCAAGCTTCAACATAGATTATAGGGCTGTTAGAGCAGATGTTAGAAACTTCCTCGTGAAAGAGGGGGTGCCAGCCTCAGTCCTATCTGTAAACGAAAGCATATTCGAAATGCTGAAGAAAACTGAGATTTTTCTGAAGAACAACGGCAAACCAGAAAAGGCAGTAGAGCGGATTCGTGAAAAAGCACTGGCGATAGCCGGAAAATACGAATTAGAAGCCGCAAAAACCACAAGTCTGCTTCCAGGGGTTACGGAAACATTGAAAGCTTTGAAGAAAATGAATCTTAAAATAGGCTTGTGCACAATAAACGGCGAAAAATCAACAAACTACATTCTAAAGCGATTTGACATAGCAGAATTTTTCGATGCAGTGACCTCAAGAGACGACGTGAAATACGTTAAACCCAGTAGCGAACACCTCGAAGCTGCTTTGAAGGCTTTAGGGGTTAATCCGGACGAGGCAATGGTTGTTGGAGACGGAAGTGTTGACATGAAATGCGCTAGAGAATTGAAGACTATTGCTGTGGGTTTACCGACGGGAGTCTCTTCTCCAAAAGAGCTAATCAGTGCAGGCGCAAATTACTTCATCACGTCAATTACAGACGTGCCAATTTTAATAGAATATATCAACAAAACTCCAGAAACGTAAAAGAAAACACGTTCTTTCAAGTTTGAGTTCAGTATAAGATCGAGATGGTTGTCTTTACCATTCTGAATTCTGCACACGGGT
>CAYZEP010000087.1:0-3408 GCA_964477645.1 uncultured Candidatus Bathyarchaeia archaeon
GTGTAAGCATAGCTTCGGCTTCATGGTTTTTCTTGTTGTTTCCCATCATAGTTGGGGTTGGAGCAGTATATTTCATAAGGATGGAAGAAGCCCAGTGCATTGGTCATTACGGGAACGCCTATCGAGAATACATGAATAGAACTCCAAGGTGGATAGGAATACCGAAATCAGAGAAAAGGGAATAATATCTCTTCGTTTGAGGCATGTTAAGTGCGGGGAATTGGGTTTATACTGTCGTTTAAAACTGTCAAGCCCCTTAGTGAACGGGCGTCATTGTACGAAGAGGTCTAATAGAGATTTACGTAACTAGAAATTTATCATAAAAATCCTCTCTTAGTTCAGCATCAACCCTGTCCAAGCATCCAGAAGTCATCCTGTTTATAAAATAAAAAAGAAGCATATGTAAAAACTCATGTCCAATTACCTCAGAAAAAAGTTCGGCTATTGGAACGAAAATAGTTTCTTGTTTATATTTTATAGCCACTTTTTCTCCATCAAAATCCGAAGGAGGGACAAACAACAAGATTGAATTTCCAGAAAGCTCATATTTCGCTCCGCCATAAATAGGAACATCACTAATTCTTACTCTGCTTCCATCTATGACTTGATATTTGTAATTTGAGAAACATCTTGGTTTAATCGTTATGCATCTAATTTTGCAATCTTCTATTCCGCAGAAGCGACAACAGATATTTATATTTTCATTCTTGCATCCAAATTGCATTCTTATAGAAAATTTTCCATTTCGTTCATTATCCTCTTTCACATCCTCGCAAGTCCCATCCTCAAGTTGGCAATCGCAAATCATTTCTTTATCCATTTCACTCAGCTCTTAGCCAATTTTTGGAGCCTTTAATCTGAAAGTATAGGAATGCTGAAAGCCAAATCACAGCAATAGCGATAACGCTATAAAGTAAGCCATTGAACAAGTATTGTTCTAATATGTCGTAGCGGAATACGTCAACATAGTAAGGTTCACTTTTTCGATAGAAGCCTGTTGCTGAAAATTGTGATAAGTTTTCCGTGTAGTCTGTATATAGATGAACCGTTTTTCCATCGTAATTTGTGCCGTTGAATGATGTTAATGTTGAAACAAATTCCGATTTATCGAACGACTTTATTACGGTATTGTTTGCGTAGATTTTGACTTGATAACAATATTGTGTTTCATTGTCATATTTCCATTGCTGATATGGTAAATACGGATTTGTTATGTAAACCCATATAATTGTCATGTTTACGTATTTTCCGCCCGAAAGAACCTCACTAATGTAAACTTTTATCGGTAATTCTTTTTGCCATTCGACTTGTTTATACTTTGTTTCTTTTCCGTTCAATCGTGGAATTGCTAGGCTTATGAATAATAGCATTATTGTAAGAAAAGCCATGAAGTTAGCGAAAAGATTTTTTTATAAATTTTCATGGCTCAATCACCTTTTTTCCTAAATCGCTTAACATATCGAGTGTAGTTTTTTCTTTTCCGTCTTGTCTTAGAAATTTCGCTTCGAAGCATCTTTTATGGTATTTGTTTTGTGGAACAAACATTCCTGCACCTAAATATGCTCCATGTGCTGAAACGTAGATTTCGCCTTTTCTTATGATTTTTCCGCATATTGCACATCTATGGTTTTTTCGTGCTTTTCGGTAATGTGTCGTTCTTAATCCATTTTCAAAGCTAAGAGGAAGTGTTTTTCTCTTTTTTCTCGGTTTTGTCAAGTCGTTAATCATTAATGCAAAACAGCCTAACACAAGCAAAACCATGATTCCTATAACAAACCAAAATACTATGTCTTTCCATAGTTCCATGTTAGTCACTGTCTAAAGCTCTTTTTCACTTTCTTGTTGGTTTTTGGCTTTTTCTCTTTCGTAGCGTTTTTGATGGTGTCTATGTGTTTGCATTAGTGACCAATCGACTAACAGAATCAACAAGACTGTTCCGAAGATTGCCGCAAACACTATCATAAAACCTGTTACTGCGTCCATTGTCATTCTTCACGCTACTTTAACCACTCCTTGATTTTTGCTTTATGTACTCAGAATATATGTTTAGACTATCGCTCGAAAAGTCACTTTTTTCTGGCTATACTTACGAATTGTTCATGCTGCATTTTTTGATTTGGCTAAAGGATGTGACAGTTTAAACGCTCAAGTGAATTCAAGTGCGGGGGGTTAGGTTTAAATCTCGGTTTAAATTCTCGGAATTTTGCTCTATAGCCTAATCACCGCAAAGCTTAAATGATGTGCATACTGTGTATTATGTGAGTGCACAAGGTGATGAAGCGTGCCAAAAAACGTTACTATATCCGTATCCGATGATTTAGCAACAAAAATGGATGCGATGCCAGAAATCAATTGGTCTGAGGTTTGCAGACAAGCCATCAGCAAATACATTGAAGAGAAGGAACCTAAACAAAAGGGCGAATTGACAGAGGGTCTTGAGAATTACTTAAGTGGAAAACTTCCGTTGACTGAGGACAAAGAGAGAATCAGAAAAGAAGAAACCGAGAGGTTCAGAAAAAAATGGGGTAATCCCGATTCCATATCCAATGATGAGGAAAAGTCACACAACTATGTGACTCTTCTGAAGACTCAAAGAATCAATCTCGGAAACACTTCTATAGAGTTAGAAATAAGTAACAGCCGAGTGCAGAAAGGGTTCAGTAAATACGACATAAATCTCTACAGCAAAAATCTTGAACCCGTAATAGAATACCTCAAGTCCGAAGGTTTCACTATCGCAGAAGACAATCTATTACAGTCTGGTGTCATGCACCATGTTCTAAAGACCTATGGCTCCAAAGGTAGAGAAGAATGGAGGGAACTTGCAAGTAAGGGCTATCAGTATTTTGGTCTATTCGCCACAGACAAAGAGGATTGCATTTTCATCGCATACCGTGAAGTCAAACTAGAATGAAGGTTGAGAGAATGTCCGAACCCAAATATCAAATCTATAAAGATGGAAAATGGCTTTACACCGATGACCCAAACATTGTTAGAGAAGTCTTCGGTGTAGAGGTTCCCAAGAAACCTTATCCATGTCCAAAATGTGGAAGCAATAACATTTACTACGATGCCAAGAAAGGACAAAGCGAATGCTTAAATTGCAAAAACAAATGGAAGGCAGAACCATAAGGATTCTTAGCTACCCAAATTTCCCTTTTTTATATCTTAAACCAACCCCAAACCATCATAAATGCATCAGTTCAAAGTTTATTTTTTTAAGAGCGAGCTAAGAAAACCGAGAATTTAAACCATCTTCCGAAATGAAGAGACGGTTAAAAACTGAAAAGGAATAATTTGGGATTATTTAGGAAAAATCGACGAAAAAATAGAAATCCTCAGTAATTTTGGGTAGTGCGGGGGATGGGGTTTGAACCAGCACCTCATTTCTAATTACAAATTCAGCTG
>CAYZEP010000088.1:0-3114 GCA_964477645.1 uncultured Candidatus Bathyarchaeia archaeon
AAAAAGCATGGGGTTTTGCTGATTAGAAGAAAGCGTCTAGTCGTTTGCTTCCGAATTTAACTGCATTAAGGAGCGAATCGGAAAACTTGCGTCAGAGCTTGACTTTTTAACTGAATTGAAAAAACTCGAAGACTTAGGCAAGAATTACAGAATTCCAGAACCGAAAGAAGAGATTGAAGAAAGTGAAGAGATTTAGCTATTTGCCAAAACTCGAAAACGATTTTTGGTTTGTTAAGTGTGCAGAATGCAGAAGGCTTTTTCGTTATCGAGACGCAAGTTTAGAGATTAAGGAGAATATAGCTTTCTGTTCTGAAAAATGTCGTGAAATCTACCATAAGAAACACCCCAAAAAAGAACGTGGAGAGTGCGAACTGAAATGACAGACAACTTCATTCAACTTGCCTTATGAGGTCTCCTACTTTAAGTTTTGAAGGCAAAACCTCTTTGACTGCTTCTTCTGTCAATTCCTTTTTGATTTTGACTTCTTCTTTGGTAGAATAAGGATACATCATTGCGAGAGGCGTATATGCTGTTCTCTTTTCTACTGTATAACTCTCTGCAATTGACAACTTTTCCTGAACATGGACAACTTCAATCTCACCTTTTACAAGTTCCAATTTTTCTATTCCTTTTCCAGTTTTAGGGTCTGTTATCATCTCACCCTCTTCATAGATGACGAATCTCATACCTTTCTTAACGCCTTGTGCCTTTCCCAAATTAATCAAGACCTTTGACGGACTTAGGATTTTCAAAATATAACCTGTTAGCATTGGTGAAGCCATTTATGTCCCTCTTGTCATTACTGTGTAACCCTCACGCAATATTTTTAGTTTGCTGAGCCAATCTTTCATTTCGTCTTCCGTCGTTTTCATAAGTTCATTAACAAGATATGGTCTAACGATATTCTTCGATGGAACGGTTTTTTCAAAGAGGTCTTTCCAAAACTGCTTGTTCGGGTCAATAGATATTGGTTGGCATTGTGAGATTTTTTCTTGCGGATGCATTACAATCAAGAATCCGTTTTCTTCTTCCAAATATTCTTCCCCGACTTTCTTGTCATAACTAAGAACCTTGAAAATTATGCCTTTTTTTACACCGTTTTCCGTGCCCTTATCAATGATGATGATTGCGACATTATCAATGAACTTCAGACTCAAGATTGTCCCTTCGAAATTGACAATAAGTAGTCTTTTCGTCTCAATAGCTAATCCGAGTTGCTCAATCTGAGACTCTATTGCGGGTCTAAGGTCAATGAAATATTGGGCTCTGTTTTTCCATAGGTCGAAGAGTGTTGCCAAAATGCTTTTGAGTTTCTGAGTCAAATCACAAAAGTTGTCATATCTTATCTGTTCGATGCCTATTATGTTTGATGGAATCCTTATCTTGGTTTTCGCAGACCGCTTAATCAATATGACAACTGGTTTATTAAATCCATATAGCATTCCAAGTTCAATCAAGACATTTCTATTTCCACTTGTTATATCCACAATTCCAAACTGTGCAGACTGAATCTGTTGACAAATCTTACAAGTAAGTGCTATATTCATTGCCTTGTGGTCTGCAATAACATACTTGTAGCCTTTGATTGCCCTTGTAATGCTTGCTTCTCGCTCTTGTCTTTTCTTATCATACGGCTCAGAAATGAAAAAGGTATTCATTTCAACATTGATTGGATAATGTGAGCATCTTCCACCAGTCAGCAAGCAATAATTCTCTGTCAATGACATTTCCCACTCAAGTATTGAGCATCTTAAATGTAAGGTTTCAGGTAGAAGTGACTTCTATCACAGTTTTTAAGCAACATGTGAAAAAGCATGTAGAAAACTGTAGTTACGTACAAAAAGAGGCTAAGGAAAAGTGAGTTCTATCTGAAAGTATCTTCAAACTCTGCCCTCTGTGTTTCGGGAAGTTGTTTACTAAAGTCTTCAAGTAGTTTGTTCTCGTCTTCTGGATTAGGATTTTGGCGTTTAGGTTCAACGACAATATCCAATATATATTCTTTTTCTTTCTCCTTAGACAAGTAAAACCAGCCAAAACCAATGCCGAAACGGTCAAGGGTCTGCAATAATTCTGGTGAAAGTTCTTCCTCATTTTTTTGTTTTTCCGTTGTTTCACATATAACATATGAAAAATGAGCACCTTTCTGATGAGATGCGGCTTCAAACACACACTTAGTATCGTCAAGTGCTTCTCGTCTTTTCATTTCGTATGTTGTCACAGTCGCATCCGCTGGAAGATATTTATATTTAATATGCGAAACCATCATCACGTCTGGTCTCGAATGACGACCACTATTACGTTTCCATCCTTTCGGATTGCCAGTAACAGCAACCCAAGCTTTCGAGTGTGGACGGTCTCTAATACCACGAACATCATTGTTCTCAAGATAGTCTTTGAAAATCACATGGAATTTAGGTTCACGTTCTTTTTTCCTCTCTTCTGGTTTCTCCTCTTCTACCTCTTCAATTTCTTCAGTAGGTTCATTGAGTAAGACGCTTCCACCTCTACCCAACCCGAAACGGATAAGATTATGCTCAATCAATTCTTTTCGGTAATCCCAATATTTCTTAGTGGAAAAACCGCCAGCACGTCTTAGTTTATGTTTCAAGGCTTCGTTAGTAATAGAACCCTCTTTAGGAATCAGTTCCAAAAGCTTATTTGCACCATCAGACAAATCCGCTTCAGAAGTAGGTTGCTCTCGTTCTTTCTTAGCTTTTCTTCGAGGCATAATGTCTAATTAGGTCAATTACAGTATAAGATTTTCGTTCTACATAGAGAACTCTTCTATTATAGTTTTTAAGCGTCCTTCAGTATGTTTCTAATCGGAGATATCTATGTCAGTCGGGAATACGGGAGATATCTCCACTGTGGGTTAGGTTCAAATCCCACCACCCCCCGGCGCCAATTACACAAACTATGTTTAAATCCTCGGATTTGCGTGCGCAATGGGCAAGCATTCAACACCAAAGACTATTTCAAAACAACTGAAAGTTAATTAGCATAAAGCGTGTTATTTTATGGATGTGTTACATCCACAAACCCATTACACTGGAGAGATTCTTAGCAATATAACTGCCTTCGGAATAGTTCAAAACCTTCTGGATAAACCTAAAG
>CAYZEP010000089.1:0-2862 GCA_964477645.1 uncultured Candidatus Bathyarchaeia archaeon
TAGAGAAGGGTTCAACAGCAGAACAAGCAAAAGAAAGCAGAAAGCACGCGAGAAAGCTTATAAAATAATCTTAAACTATCACATGAGTGAGTTTTAAGGGCTATCCAAACTTATACTAATAGATTTAATTAATTCCCCCTGACTTTTTCCAAAACAAGTAAACCCTTGTTTGCATTAGCTGCCAAATATGCTTGTCCAGAGGACGCTTTATTTTCGGCTTGTATTTATCCATGTTAGGGAGAACCTTTGTGGATAAGAATGAACTCCTTGGCTGTTTTTCCGATTTCTGTTGCTTCTTTTATGGAAAGATGAACCTCTGAGTCTTCAGCAGTCTTCTCGTCTGCGGTTGCTTCCAATATGGCAAGGTCAGCGCCCTTAGTGAACCTTTTTAGAGGCTGGCACACGCCTGTATCGCCGCTTATGACTATCCGTTGGTTCCCATAGCTAATTGAGTAACCTAATGCTGGTATGCGCTTTCCGATGCCAAAGACCTTAATCGCTCCCCTATGTATGACAAAAAAGGCCTGAGCCTCTATTCTTGCAATCTTGAATTTTTCTTCGTTTGACAGTTCTTTTGAAATTATTTGGAAAGGCATTGTGTCGCTGTAGACGGCCGTAAAGCTTCTAACAAGATTTTCAATTTCACTGCAAGAAGGAGGAGCAATCAGGAACAAGTCGCTTGTTCTTCCTATCATCCTGAGAAAGCCGAGAAGGGCCCATAAACCTCCCACGTGGTCAAAATGTCCATGGGTTATGGCAATGGCCTTTAACCGTTCAAAATCATAATCCAACTCTAACAAGTCTCTTAATGTTCCGTCTCCAGCATCCACCAGGACATCGCATTCTGTTGTGGATATTAGAATCTGCGTCGCAACTCCCGCCTTCGAATACATAACCTTAACATTCCAGTTCTCTCCTTGCCAAAAATTCTGCAACTTAAACACCTACAAAAATCATGACCTCTTAAATATATTTTAGTTTCGTTGTCTTCCCTTTTAAATCAATCATGGCTGGAATATCAAAAGAACAGTAAATTTTGTTCGTGAGCTCAAAAATCAAAAATGGTAGTCTGGTCATATTAGTGAGTGTGGATTGTTTGTGAGTAGGCCAAGGCTTTTTGACAGGCTTGAATGTAAGAATTGCATTTTTAAGGGTGGAGGCTACTGCTGGAACCAGTGCCCATACAACATCTGGCGAAAACGATGAATCGACGTATGAAAGCATCTTTTCAGATATACTTATCTGGTGACCCCTAATTTTTGGTTTGCATTTTTGCATATGCTGTCTTTCGGGTTCACGTAATCCTTTTTCCGGTGGCACCAGTATTTATGCTCGGAGACAAAACGGTCTATGAATCGGCAGTTTCGCACCATGAGGAAAGGCTCTGATCGGCTTGTATGTGTAGGCGCAGGCATAGAAAACTATATGATTAGCTTTTCGCCTTAGAACCTTACTATGCGTATGCCTTGGGTGACAAAAATGCCAAAAACTAAAGGAAAAGCCGTTCCACGAAAAAACGCACGCATACCAAAACCACTCATGGACGAAGTAGACAGAATTGTGCGAGAGAGTGGACTGTATATTAACCGTCAACAATTCATTGAATCCGCAATAAGAGAAAGAATTGAGAAGAGCAAATTAGCGGAAGAAGTAGGCGATGATTTTTCGGCTCGTGTTAAGGACACATTTCTCGCGCACGCCATCGTAAATACAGCTAAAGAAAAAACCGTGCCTGCTCATCATTTAGATCCGAAACAACTTGAACAATACATTAGGACATTTGTAGAGAAAAGAGCAAAGCGAGAGGGCAAGAAAATCGCAAAGAAACGTCTAGACAGGTTAACTAAGGAAATGTTAAGATACCATGAAGAAATACTTGGCGGATTGACCCTTTTGAATCGCCATTGAGGATTCCGTTAACAGATTACCCGCGATGTTATTGAAATGAACACTTATTGTTGCGCCACCGGAACCGACGAGAATATAGGCTAGGCGGGTGTTGTCTGTCAAATCGGTTTCACCAACAATGGTACTTGTGTAGGCTTTTATCTCATACCGTCCTACAGCAGCTGGTGTCCACGTAAAGTTCAGCGTTATCGTGACTTCAGGTTCCAGCGTTGCGTTTTGAGTCGCGATTAAGGGGTCAACTAGTAAAGTGTAGTTCAGGTTAACATCGAAAGTCTCGACAACATTACCTTGATTCTCGACGGCTACATATATAAACAATGCTTCTCCGGGAGCTGGATTTGAATTAGAAAACGTGATGTTGGTGATAGCCACATCGTGTATGGATGGAACAATTTGCACAATCCCATCAACATACTCATTGTCGGCTGTGTCTGTTTCGAATGGAAGAGGCCAAGCATAGGCACGAATAGTGTAATTGCCTTTATCAAAACCCGTTGTGTTCCAAGTGAAAATGATGATTGTTGACGTTCCATTTTCTAGCGTGACTTTTTCTGTTTGGATGATCGTTGTGTTAGCGTAAGCAGTTAGGTTGAAGGACTCTGCGTAAATGCCTTGATTTTCTACTGTAACATTGATAGTTACAGAATATCCGCTTTCTACAACATTTTTGGAGCATACAACGTTAGTGACCGCAATGTCTGGGGGAACCCCATAGTAGTATTTCAGAACATTTTGAGCTGGCTTGTTTTGAGCCGTGTACCAGTTGTCGCCAGGGCCTCCTGCGTTTGGATCTGCTTCCCAGTTCCACCAGAACCAACCTTCGAACCATGTTTTGTCTTTGAAAACTTCAAGTGCAGCTTGGTAACAATCAGCTTGCTCCTGAAGATCAACAGTTGGGGAAAAATTCCAATTCCAAGGCTGGATGTTTGTGCCATTTTGACTACAGTATCCTAT
>CAYZEP010000090.1:0-2846 GCA_964477645.1 uncultured Candidatus Bathyarchaeia archaeon
GTTTGGGATTCAGTTAGGGCTTCAGTTTGGGATTCAGTTAGGGCTTCAGTTTGGGATTCAGTTAGGGCTTCAGTTTGGGCTTATATTGGTTCATTGTTCCCAAATATCAAAAAATGGAAAGGCATCCAACATAAAAAAGGCGAATACCCATTTCAGTGTGTTGTTGATTTGTGGAAGAAAGGTTTAGTTCCAAGCTTTGACGGAAAAACATGGCGACTTCACGGTGGACGAGACGGTGCTGTTCTTTTTGAAATGTTAAAGGCGGCTTAGAATTGGCTAAGTTTGAACCAGAATGCTACAATTGCACGCCAGCATGCGACAGATATGGAGATTGTGATAGCAGATTCAAAAAGAAAAGGGAGATTTCTTAATGGTTAGATGTGTTGTTTGTCCAAAGTTTACTCGCAAAACGTGCCATTGCAGTTACTACAATAAAACCATAAACCCAGATGACATTCATAAGCAAATCAGTTGCCCAGGCTATCCGAATGATGCACGTCGCAAGTGGCTTTTAGCTGTTGCAGAGCGCAAAGCGTTGCCCCAAGCCTACTATCAAATTTTGGAGACAAAATCATGACAAATGAAATTGAAGCAAAAATAACATCTGGACGCTATGCTAGAGAAATTGAAGCAAAAATAACATCTGGATGCTATGCTGGAGACCCTATAAAAGTTCAGTTCGGCAGACCATTGAAAATTTGGTGCAGAGGAAAAGATGTTAGTGATGTTGTTATGGAATTACGTATAGACATTAGTATACGAGGACAGATTCTCTATTTAAAATTTGCGGAAATAGACCCAACTATTTTGGGAAGGTCAAACCCATGATTGACGATACGAGTTTGGAAGCGTACATGCAGATTCAGCCGCATTTGGGCAAGGCTCAATGGCACATTTACCGTTTCATGTTTAACCATGCGGATAGGGATTTTACGAATAAGCAGTTAGCCTACGAGTTGAAAAAACCGATTAACACGGTTACGCCTCGGGTTTTGGAACTGCGGGAAATGGGGTTGATTGTTGCAAGTAAGAAAGTGCTTCAACTGAATGGCAGGTGGGCGTGGGCTTGGAAGGTGAAAAGCTGAATGAAATGTCGCTTTAAAGATATTGGCTCAAACCCAGAGACCGTTTATTGTTTCAATTATCATATGCCAAAGGCTAGTCGAAATTGTTTTAATTGTTGTTGTCTAGATTGCAGAAAGAAACATTGCTACGGATGCGAACACTTCTATGACGACAAAAAAGTCAAAGAATTATTTAAAAATGAGGTTGAAAGCTGAAATGAAGGTTTTTTGCGTCAGAACCCAAGGCTACAAGACAGCATTAGAATTCTACACGAAACAAGACTACATTAATTTCATTGAAAAGTTGGGCGACAGGCTTGAGAGGATTTGGGTAGAAGTTAAGGATTTGGAGATGGGCAAATGAACGATGCTGTTAAAACCATTCCCGATGCTATTTTACGTTTACAAACAGGAAATATTGCCATTTACATTGACAATGAAGTCACACATCCAGAGGGCAATGGAAGAGATGAATTTTTGAGGGATAAAATTGAGCTTCAAGGATGGAAAGTTTTGCCTATCCGTTGGAAGAATGATTCTCAAGAGGAAAGGCAGAGGGCAAAAGAAACCATACGGGAATTTTTAAGGTGGTGAGGATGGAACAAATAATAAAGAAAGAACCTAAAGTGGAACCTTATCAAAAAGGCAATGTTGACATAATGATTACCCTAAAGAATCTTGACTGGAACGATTTAGCTTTACTTGTCAAATACTTGCAAGGAAATCCTTTGAGTGCGGTTGTTGAGATTCATATTGGTAACGAGGTGTTTGACGCATGAGTGATGGGCATGGTCACTGGTTTCGTTGCCAAAAGTGCAATGTCAAGTTTTGGAGTTGCTTCGATGATTGTCCATATTGCGATGGAAAAGGAGTAAGAACATGATGTTTTTACACAATTTGGCTAGATGTCGCAACTTCACATTTTCCTCTCATATATTCAATGTGTTAAACAGAGTGTGTGAAGTATGAAGAAACACGATAAAGCCATAGACAGCATGGTGCAACATCCCAAAACAGAAAAACTATATCTTGTCACATACGCTCAAGTACGTCGCCACAGCAGAGTTTTATATTTGCCCTTAGACCCTCTCATGGTTCGATTGAACCGGATCAAGAAATTTGACATCATAAAGTTTGCGTTGTTGGAGTTGAGGCGGGCTCCAGAAGGAGACGAAGAAGAATGAGGTTTCGCTATCTGTTCCAACTCCGCACACTATCCAGAGACACGTTAGAGTTTTTCACTGAGTTGCGTAAGCAGGGTTTTTTCGTTTATGTAAGCATAGGTTCTGACGGAGTTCCAGACGTGTTAATAAGAAAAAGGGGAAAGCTAAATGAGTGAAGATGTTGAAGCAAGAAGCCTTTATTACGAAGAGCTAAAAGAAGAGCAGAAACGAAAAATAGAAGAGATTAACTTACTTGTTCAAAGACTTCCAAATGTTATGTACGACGCACTTGACAATCCTATTTCCTATGAAAAACTTGTTAAGGAATTAAAGGAGAAGTTAGGGGAGTTGTTGAAGGAGGTTGAAAGCTAAAATGAAACCAAAAGAATTTGTCGAAGAATATTCAATCAAAAGTTTAGTATGTAGTTTTAGTGGCGGGAAAGATAGTCTTGTAGCTACTCATTATGTTATGTCTGAATTGCAAGATATGGATATTGATAAGTATGTTGTTTATGCCGATACAGGTGTTATGCTTCCAACAACTACGCCTTTTGTTGAAAATGTTTGCAGAGAATTTGGTTGGAATTTAACCATTGTTTATGGCAACTTTTGGGATTAT
>CAYZEP010000091.1:0-2823 GCA_964477645.1 uncultured Candidatus Bathyarchaeia archaeon
CTGGACCTGACTGCGGCTTGGGCGGTTGGCCAACACAAGAGGCTGTTCAGCTACTTCTGAAAAGAACAGTAAATGCGGTAAAATCAGCAAAAGTTAACACTTAAGCGACTACATTTCATCGTTAATCTTCGGAAAAAGGGAAAATTTCATAAAGGATTTCCACGTGAATTACTTGTGTATGCACAAAGAGAAACTTCTCAAATTATTGTTTGAGTTGATCAGAAATTCTAAGCGAAGCGATAGAGATTTGGCGAAAGTTTTGAATATTTCGCAGCCTACTGTGACCCGCATGAGAAAAGTCCTTGAGAAAGAAGCAATAAAGCAGTACACTATAATTCCTGATCTTTCCTATTTGGGTTTTGACATAATGGCTTTCACCTTCGTCCGCTCAAAGGAGCTTGTACAACCACTTTGGACAGAAGGAAAGGAATGGGCGGCGCAACAGTCGAACGTAGTGTTTGTGAGCACGGGTCAAGGATTCGAAAGTGATGCAGTTATGGTTTCACTGCATGAGGATTACGCGGGCTTTGTCAGATTTTACCAAAATTTCAGAAGAGACTGGGGTAAGCACCTTCAGGATTTCAAAATTTTCATAGTGAGCATATCTGGAAGTGCCAATTTAAAGCCGTTCTCATTCAACTACT
Organism: uncultured Candidatus Bathyarchaeia archaeon; assembly: GCA_964477645.1. GTDB lineage: Archaea > Thermoproteota > Bathyarchaeia > Bathyarchaeales > Bathycorpusculaceae > CAYZEP01. The sequence goes on from CAYZEP010000091.1 coordinate 645, forward strand.
TAGTTGACGCAAAACAAAAGAACATTCAATAGCGGCTTACCTTTTCCTGTGCTTCTTATCTTTGTCCTTGTCTTTCAAAGCCTCGAACAAGGCGTGGAAGATTGTGTAACGATCCGAAGGCGAAGCAGTGTCATCATTGTCGCTTTTCGAGTTTCCGTTTTTGTTTGTCAAAGTCCTTCTCCGAAAGGAACTCAAGCGTGCAGATTATATGAATGATATTTCAATGTGCGACATATGTTTGAGAAGTAAGCTAATGCCTCAATTGTGGGATTTAGAATTTGAATATAGGCGTTTTAATGTTCTTAGAGCAATGAGGGTGATCCATTTGCTGGGTTCTCCTTTTGCCTCAATGTTGGTCTGCATCCTTCCGATTGGGGCATTTTCCAAAATCCACGTTCCATTCTTTTGTCGCTTTTGCAGAAGAACGTCAACAGCATCGGTTAACCGTTCATCTTTCACGTAACCAAGCTTCGTTAAAACATCTAACCCTCGTAGGATATTATATCCGTAGAACCATGGAAAACTCAGCTTCAACCATGACTGATTAATTACTCTGTAACCGTGGTGGTCAGCCTTGAATAAGCGGTGCATGAGCAAGAACTCCGCTCCTTTTTCTATTGTTTGTTTCATTTCTTCTGTCAAATTTTTCTTCGGAACTTCACTGAAAGCCTCCAGCGGGCAAATCGTCCCATAAAAGCATCCATGCTTATCGTTAACGTGTGCTCGCCAATAAGGGCAAAGCCATCCGCCGTCCCTGTTCTGAATTTTTACAAGCCATTCTAAAGCCTTCGCTACTCTCGGGTCGTTTGCATAGCCCATTCTAATTAGTGCCGCTGCCATGTTGCCCGTGAGGCAAGAATATTGATGTTCAGAAACAACAGAATCCACCCATTCGTCACGTGAGGTCAGTTTTTTCTCTTTCTTCAGGAGCTGATCGTATTCTTTTGATGCTGTCGTTTCAGTGTGGGATGAGAAGCCGCCGTCGGGCAGTTGAAATTGGAAAATGTGCTCGCAAGCCTGTCTGACCCTTTCATCAGTTCTATCTATGCCCAGCTGGCCAAGAGTCATTATTTGCCAATAAGAACCCTTGTATTTGGGATGGTAAGGGTTTGCTGGTTCCTCCCAAAATCCCCTGGGGTTTTGTTTCTGAAATATTTTCTCTATCACGTCTGACCTTGGAATAGCGTTTTTTGCAACTGCGACTTGAGGATCATCTTCCTTTTTGCCAAGAATATTGAGCAACGTAAAATAGCGGACGGATGGGTTTGTCTCTTCCAGAAGCCAGTCAACTGGGCTCTCCTTCAAGATTTGCAACCAATTAATCATGCCATTCACACCTATGAATACAATCGTTGTGGCGGGCCCGCCGGGAATTGAACCCGGGACCTACGGGTTAAGAGCCTCAACCTAACCCCGCGCAGCGGTTAGTCCGCCGCTCTGGCCTTACTGAGCTACGGGCCCCTGGCTTTTCTAGTTATGCAGTATATCTCACTTTAATAAATTTAGCTTTGCAGGCTGCTACGTTGTTTCTCAAAGATGTTGAGGCTTGTTGCTGAAAAAGTCGCTCGACCAACCTTATAAATAGGCGTCAGAAGCGTATTTTCAGACATGTTTTGATTTTGTTCAAAAAGAAACGGTACATGCGTATGAGAAGAGATATCGGCTTAAACTAATTCCTCTGGTGTCCTAATCTTTCTATGGATGCTTGAGAACTTTTGAAAATGGATAGATTGCAAAATCTTTCTGCTTTTTAATTCCACCTGCTCGTTTTGAGTTTTGTCATGTTTTATTGCATGGGTTAGGTAATAAATAAAACGATTATTCACGGTTATGGAACATTGTTTCAGAAGCTTTTTATTGTAAAGGTGCGAATATGAATACGGAGTTGCGAACATTTTCAGTTTGTTCTGAGAGAGTTCGCACTTTAAATCTCAATAAGAAAAGGAGAAAGGAAGGAAAAAAATGAGGAAATTCAGTGTAAACAAAACTGTCGTACTATTGCTTTCAGCTTTACTGTTGACCTTACCCTCACTTTCCGTAATAAATGTTAGTAGCGTACCCCTAACGACTCTGTATGTTAACCCGCGAAGCCTTGAAGTTTTAGTAGGTTCACCTTTCAGCGTTGATGTTGATGTCGACAGCTTCTTCGACGTCTTCTACTTTGGAATTGTCCTGACCT
>CAYZEP010000092.1:0-2786 GCA_964477645.1 uncultured Candidatus Bathyarchaeia archaeon
GATGACAATGAGAAACAAAAATGGCGTTAATTTTCTGCGGGTCTAACCCTTCATCAATTGAATGCACAAGAGCTCCAGGTCCAGGATCTAGGTGTAGATTTAAACTGTCGCTTATTATGCGTATCCCAGCAGTGCGTCTTTTCTGCGTAATTGTTGTAAATCTTCCGCCGCCGGTTCCAAGAAATATTATATCAAATTGGGACATGAGTAGACTTATGGCAGCGACGTGATTTTTGCTTTGCGCACTATTTTTCATCAGACAATGTGGGAAAACACTTTTAACGTTATCTAAAAGAAATTAAAGGGAGAGGTGTAGACTGGCTTTGTTTGAGGGACTGCTGGTTAATGCTCTGATTCTTCTGGCAGCATTGCTTGTTTTAAACAAAGCCAGTGACTGGACAATTACTAACTCGGTGAAGGTTGCAGACGTAGCTGGCTTCGGAAAAACAACAGTGGGATTTATTCTAATTGCTTTTTCTACGTCTCTACCTGAACTTTCTGTAGCTATTATTGCCGCGGTCGAACAAGAAACTATAGGCGTTGCCATAGGAAACGTCCTGGGTTCAAATATAGTAAATATATGCCTAATACTCGGCATCTGCTTTCTCTTTATAGCTCTAAAAGGCTCAAATAATGTGAAGTTGCTACCATCCATGGCAAAAGAGGAGATAGGAAGCCTATATTTTGGTCTTTTTGTAGCCTCAGTCATTCCGCTAACTCTGCTTTACATAGGATATGCAAGCCGATTGATAGGAATAATCCTTTTGGCAATTTTTGTGTTTTATGTTTATCAACTTTCTAGAATAAGGAGTGTGAAAGAGGAAGGTGCTTTAGGTAGCGAAAGGCAGAAACTCGGTAAATACACATTTTTGACGCTTTTAGGTGTTGCTGGAGTGGTCATTACCTCTTTTTTTATCGTTGACTCCGCTTCCTACATCGCTGAAAGCGTAGGTATACCACGTATTGTTATTGGTGCCACGATCGTGGCCTTCGGTACAAGCATACCAGAATTAGCCACGAGCGTTAATTCAATCAGAAAAGGACATTTAGACCTAGCACTGGGCAATATTGTTGGAAGCTGCTTCATAAACATAACATGCATTTTAGGAGTCACGTTGGCAGCTTCAACCTTAACGGTTAATATGTCTGCATTCTCCAATCTAGTCATGTTTTCGCTGATAACAAACCTATTCTTATGGTACTTTCTGTCAAGCGAAAAGATAAGCTGGAGAGAAGGCACAGTCTTGTTGTTTATGTATTTTGTGTTTCTAGCAACAAGCTTTGGTGGTTACAAGGTTTAGCAGAGTGAGTATGTTGTATAAAATTGAGAAAGTCAATGAAAATAATTTCAAGGACATTCCTACTCCATGCAGATACTGCCTTTACTGGCAAACAAGCGGTGAATTCGGCGAAGAAATGCTGAAACCAGAGATAGAACAGAAAAAGCAGGAATGGTTTGGAAGAGTTGAAAAAGAATTTGAAGGTTGCCTTAAAATTGCATATTCAAGCGGTGTTTCAATAGGCTTCATACAGTATGCTCCAGCAGAGTTCTTCCCACGTGTGAAGGAATACGTCACTGGACCGCCAAGCAAAGACGCCATATTCATCGCATGCCTTTACATTGCAAAGAAAGAGCAACGTGGAAAAGGTTTTGGAACAGCCATGCTCAAAGATTTGATAGCAGAACTTAAGATGAGAGGATTTAAAGCGGTTGAGACTTTCGCAAGAAAAAGCTCAGCAGAAAACCCTTCAGGTCCTCTGAAGCTCTATTTAAAGCATAATTTTAAAATTGAAAACGAAAAAGATGATTTCCCACTTATGCGCCTAGAACTGTAACTATACGTAATCGTTAAATCCATTCGTCTTATTCCTTTTTTGTGAAGCTCATTTGGGGTTGAGTTAAATCACGGAGTTTGATTCAGTAATTGTTCGTTTCGGCGGAGAAATGGGCATAAAAAGCGAGTGGACTAGGCGAACCTACGAAAAGCTGTTATTAAGAAACATAAAGAACGTCTTGAAACATTACGAAATAGCCTATGAGGAAATAGTACGCAAACGCGGCCGAATCTACATAAAAACCCAAAAAGCTCAAGAGACTGCGTCTAAACTAACACGGATTTTCGGCATTTCTTCGGTTTCTCCAGCCATAGAAACCACATCGGACATGGATAGAATTGTGCAAACAAGCGTTGGATTGGCAGAAGTTGCAATTAAAAATGAAAGCAGTTTCGCAGTCCGTTGTCACAGAGTTGGAGAACATCCATACTCAAGCATGGACATCTGCAGAGAAGTTGGAAAACAAGTGCTGACAACACTCAAGGACCGAAACTTGCTGGTTAAACTAAAAAATCCTCAGTTTACCATAAACATCGAGGTAAGAGAGGACAAAGCCTACATCTTCTCAGAAACAATGCCAAGTCCAGGCGGATTCCCGCTTGGTTCACAAGCAAAAGTTGTCTGCCTATTAAGCGGTGGGATAGATTCCGCTGTGGCTTGTTGGCTTGTAATGAAACGTGGATGCCCCATCATCCCCGTTTACTTTGATAATGCGCCGTATACTGATGAAAAAACAACGGCCAAAGCCCTAGATGTTGCCAGAAAACTTTTTGAATGGTCAATCGGTTTCCCTAGAAAAATATATACTGTTCCTAATGGCAAAAACCTTGAAACCTTCGTTAGAGAAGGACCGAGAAAGTTAACATGCATTTTATGTAAGCGCATGATGTACCGAATTGCTGAATATATAGCGGAAATCGAAAAAGCCGAGGGCATAGTAACCGGCGAAG
>CAYZEP010000093.1:0-2785 GCA_964477645.1 uncultured Candidatus Bathyarchaeia archaeon
GACGCCAAGTCGCCATCTGCACGCCACTATGGTCGTCGAACAAAGCAGGCAAAATCGTGGTTCTGCCAAACTCGTCTTTAGATGCCGTAAGCTTGCCGAAAGGTTTAGGACGGTTCACCTGTCCCCAATCAAGCGAAGACTTCTCAAGCAACTTAGCCTCCAAAGCCCTCATAGCACTCTGAAACCCAGGATACTCCTTCTGAATACTGTCCATCTCGCATATTACATATGAACCTTGTCCGATATGCTTGTCCTCCACCACTCAAGCCATTTTTAACAATAAATATTTATAGTGCTACGGAGGTTACTTTAGATACGAAAGTCACATGTCTGAAAGTCCCAGTCATACTGCTTATAAAAAAATTGCTGTAGACACCCTTAAAAATAGAGGATTTTCTCCTAACGAAATATTCTTTGAATATAATGTTGACTGTAAAGTCAATGGTGTAATAAAATACATCGTGGATGTTGTCGGCATTCGAGAGGATTACAAAATTGCTGTTGAATGTGGAAAAACAGAATACTCAAAGCTTCTTAATCTAAAAAAAGTTTTCGATGAAGTGCTGGTCATAAATCCTGCTACAATTACTAAACTGTATGAGCAATGGAAAAGTAAGTGGCATACGGATGTTACAAGTTTACGAAGAGAAATAAACAATCTAAGACAACAATTGGCATGGATTTCTAAAGATGCAGACCGCAGAGTTGAAGAAATGACAACTCAAATGGAGAAACTTCAAAACGAATGTCACACTCTTAAAACCAAAATAAAACTATACGAGAAGGTGTTAGCACAAGCATGGGAGACAGTTCAGAAAGAACAATCCTAAGAATCAGATGTAGTAAAGAGCTTTCACGTGACTTTAAGCGAATCTCTGTAGATTTTGAGAACTATGAAAACACTCTTAAAATTCTAATAGAATCCTATCAACGTTATATTCTTATTGACCCTGCTTTCCCAAAATTTGAGAAACGTCAAATAGGAACTTACCGCTAATCTAATATAAAAAAAAGAGAAATTTAAGCGGCCGCTAAGTTACAAAAAAAGGGAAAAGTTGATTTACTTGTATGTTCCGCCTGTTCTGGTCGCCATTGAAGTTACAGTTGGTACAACAACTCTTACGCCCTGCGAGGTTCTAACAGTCGCCGCTGCGCCTCCTCCAAGCCCCAGAAGAACCGTTATAGCATCTGCAATTCCAACAGCGAACGCGCCGAAACTGAACAGTCTAATCCACTGGCTAAAGTCCCCTGCAACCCATCCGCCCAGCATGAACAAGATAACACCAATGATGATCTCTGAAGCTGGATTAAGCCATTCAGCAGGAACAAACTGACTTATCCAACCAGCAATAGTGTCACCCATATAGCCCGTAATGACTACACCAAGACCCAACGCTACCGGAACATCCCAAGCTTCAGGGAACCAGCCACCTCTAAGAACAGCCATCACCATTTCAAGTCAACTCCTTGAAAGGCGCCTAACGAATGGACGCCTTCAAAGCTGCTATTGAAGCACCCGCTGCCGCATGTCTTTCGTTTCGTCTTTCATCTTTGGACTTTCCGCCGTGAGCTTTCTCTCCTTTTGGAACAGCCGTTGCGACTTTGACAGCCACCGCTGGCATATTAACGCCCTTATACTGAATCTTGCCAGTTGTTCCAAATGCGCCATATGCAGCATCTGCGAGAGCTGCACATGCTTTCTTCTGTGCATTACTCAATGCGTTTCTGTTGCCTACCCATGGGGGTGGCGTCTTCAAAATCAGCCTGTGTCTGCTCCAAGAGGGAGCATGTGCGACGATAAGCCCAAACATCGGTTCACGTGCCAATTTTTATCCTCCTTCCAATATTCGATAAAATAATAAGCAACATTTTACATAAAAAGATTTGGGTTGCTACTATGGAAGACATTCTCTCACGATTAGAAAAACTTGAAAAAAACATGGAAAATATCAAAAAACAAATCCGAAAGAAAGCTAAAAAGCAGAAATTAACGTTACAGGAAAAGTTTTATATTAACGATAGCGCGCAGAATCTGCTACGAGAATATGAAGTGATGGAAAGTAACATAAAAACAACTGCCTTTGGTGTTCCCGCTACAGAATCAATTTTAACAATAGCACATAAGGAAGAGTTGAAAACAATCATAAAATGCTACAATGAATTAATAGACCATGCCTTAGGTGTAGAATTTCCCTAAGCCTCAACCATTACCTCTTTCTTTATTCTCTCAAGCATACGCTTCCACTCAGGCACTCTAACCTTATCTCTGAAAGTCTTACCTCGTAATCCCTTCTTAATGTTAGAAGCCACAATAGGCTTACCTTCTCCGTCAAATCCCTTTTTCCCGAAACTAGCATAAGCAATCTCGCCTAAAGCAATCTGAGTCTTCACCAAAGCCGTCGGCGTAAGCTTTTTATCACGCTTCCAAGCAGCCTTCAAACGCCAATGAGGCTTAGCCCGATAACTACCTTCAACACGTTCAAAAAGAGGCTTAACCTCAGGATGCCTACGAATCAACTCTTGAAACTCTGAATCTCTCAACTTCGCTCCACCAAAATCTTAGACGTGTCAAAATCATAAAAAGCCAAAAGCTCCAGAATGTAATCTGGATCTCCAATATCTGTAAGACTATTATTTGGTCCCTTTGTGAGACTAATATCATGTCTTTGAAGCAAAAATTGTTGTGCTCTATCTCGTTCAGCTTCAGTTTCAAAATAAAATGTTACCCCTTTAAACGTTTCTAATGTTCTAACCTTTGCCGCTTCCACATACCCCTCTAACGTTC
>CAYZEP010000094.1:0-2744 GCA_964477645.1 uncultured Candidatus Bathyarchaeia archaeon
AGGTAGAAGAGAAAACCTGCAAAGAAGGGTATCAAAAGTACGTGGCTGAGTGCTTCACTTTGCAAGGCTTCATTAACGAGAATCTCAAGGTCAGACCCATAGACAATCAAAACTGACAGCATTACCAGAATTGCTGAAAGAATAAACTGATAATAGCAACTTATGCTTATAGCTGCTTTATTCAATACCTTTCTTGCTTCTTCCTTCAAGATCATAGGCTTTCCTATTCCATACCTTTGATTATGAAAACAGGCCAATATGCGTTATTACCGTTTCAGAAATAATCTTTACACATGATAAAAAAGAAGTAGCATCGAACAATATTGAAATCTAAAATCTGAGTTGTAATTTCCGCTTTCGCAGTCCAAAGTAGACTCCGAATGCGGCTATCATTGAAACTGTTGCCATTACTGGTCCCATTGGAACTTCAGGAATCACATGTGGTGGTGGTCCGTGTGTAGGATATGCTGTAGTCGGGCCGTTCCCTATACTTGGGCCGGCTGCTGCATAACCACTTGGGCTTGTTGCCGCGACGGGGGCCCAGCTCGGATCTCCTGGTTTGTAGCTTGTTGGTTGAGGCCAGTACTCTATGGCTGAATCATATTCAATTTTCACATAAAAGTATAGACCACTAAGACCTCTTGATGGATGGATATCGCATACCGCCATGCCTGCTGGATGATCCAGATTCCAATATCCGCTGATTATGGGATTCTGATAAGCCTCAGGACCTGGCGGCTTTGTCGTGGCGCCATTCACCTTGTCTAACGTGAAATTACCAGGCGAACCACTGCCAGCAGGGAAAATGTTCCATGGTCCACTTGTTGAAGTTGCATAATAGATTGTCAGCCTAGCATTGTTAACGGGGTCACCAGAAATATTTGTGACATACCAGCTTACTAATACAGGATCAGGATTCGCGCGTGCGTGCGCTAATGTAAGCGCAATCAAGACTACTACTAATGCTGCAAACATGGCTATTTTTTTCAAAGTCTCTCCCCTCTTCCTCTATAATTGGCGTAATTCCAACTTATAAAGGCATAAGGAAAATAATTACAGAAAATTCGCAAGTCTTTTCGTTTCAAGCTAATACTGCCTCTTTTTGATAATTTTCGACTTTGCCGCGGGCGCTATGCTAGCTCTCAAGATTGTTTGTAAGATTTTTGTTCCATCAGATAGTATTTTCAGTTTTGAAATGCTGTATCTTCTTCTGTCGCAGGTTATTGGTTTTTCTTCTAATACAAAGCCGTTAGCGCGCGCTATTCTTATTTTGCGGTAATGATTATGTCGAAGCTGAATTTTTCCACTTTGTTTATTATGAGGGCATTGATGAAGGAACTTTCGGTAGAAGCCTTCAGAGTGAGGGTGACGTAAATTTCTTCGTTAGGACTAATCAGCGTACCATTCTTATCGCAATTAAAAATCATGTAACTTGCATTAAAACCAATGAGAATTTCATCCTCTGAATTGTTAAAAGCCCAGTTTACGTCTGTAATGGTTAAATTTGCTTTAACATTACTTTTGCTTCGTAAATAGAATGAACGATTTTCTGATGCTCCTGTATAAATCGCACTCCAATTAATGTATTTGTTTCCTTGTTCATCGCGTTTTATGTCTCCTCCGTAGGCTTCGACGCCTATTGTGCGTAAAGTGCCGACGCTCGGAATATGCTGATTATGAAATTTGCTAAGCCACATTGAGATTAAGGTGCTAAAGAGAAGAGTAATTGTTGCGACAACTAATATTAGCAGTAAGGTTTTCTTCGAAGGACGCGGAAACTTGATTAAAAAAGCGCGCGCACGCTTTAAGAAACTCGAGAAGTTTTTCATTTAGGTTTCACGTTTCTCTACTGAACATATACTCTAGCGTGTATTTTATTCTTTTGTTGCAATGTAAACAAATTCGGATACTTTTTCTGCTACGCTCAGCGGGATGTTTATCAGCTTTGAGATGATTCCTAGACCGGAAAGCATTGTTCTGAGGTTGTTTATGTCTTTTTGGTTGATTGCGCCGATGGCGGGAGCGGTGAAGACGTAAACCACCAGGAAAATGGCTCCCCCTGTTATGAGTCTCATCCATTCTGCAGTGTTAAGAAAGTTTAGGGATAAGTATGTGGTTATTGCTGCAATTGCGGATGCTATAAGTATCTTTGTGGACGATTGAAAGTCGGCTTTAACTTTATAACGTTTCCAAATCCGATAAAGGCCCAAGAACATGCTGGGTAATCCTGCTGAGAGGCTTGTAAGTATTACACCTACTATTCCGATAGTCGGGATTAACAGAAAAGCTAGAGGAATACCAAGGGATAGGGTTAATAGGCCAAGTTTCATGAGCATTTTTGTTTCTCCGAGGCCAGCTAAGAGATTACTCGAACTTAGGCTTCCAAAAATTGTAAATAAATTGCCTATAACGTATAGAGTCAGAAAGAATGGGGCGTAAACCCATTTTTCGCCTCTGTTTGCCAATTTGGTAAGTTTTAAATGTTTTTGATGTCCCGGTTTGCTTTTAAAAGCTTGTTATTTCTTTTGATAGGGCTTTTGCTGTCAGTCTTACGGCTTGTCTGCTTGTGTATTTTTGTTTCCAGCCCGTCTTAAGAAGTTTGTTTATTGATAACTGCATTATTTTGACGTCTCCTCTCCATCCTCTTCCGCCATTGACGCCGCCAGTGAACTTGAACTTGATATTTGGTGTTTTCATCTCTTTTGCTATAATCGTTGCGATCTCTTTCACGGTTATTTTATTGT
>CAYZEP010000095.1:0-2616 GCA_964477645.1 uncultured Candidatus Bathyarchaeia archaeon
CCCAAAACCACTTCACAGATGAACAAATCTTGGCGCAGATAGACGCTGTTACAGAGCATGATGCGAAAAAGAAAATTGTTGCTTTTTGTTGCAACTGGTGCGCTTATGCTGGTGCAGATTTTGCAGGCGTTAGCAGAATGCAGTATCCACCCAATGTGCGTATAATCAGAACCATGTGTTCTGGCCGTGTAGCTCCCAAATTCGTTGAAAGGGCATTTGCGAGAGGAGCATCAACAGTTTTAGTGGCTGGCTGCCATCCCGGGGACTGCCATTATATAAACGCTAACTATCAAACACAGAAGCGTGTGGAACGGTTATGGAAGAAAATGGAGCAAAACGGCTTGAACAAGGAAAGACTGCAATTGCTATGGGCTTCAGCAGCAGAAGGCGAAAGATTCGCTTCCAAAATCCGTGAAATGCAAGTAATAGTGGAAAAGGTTACACCAGAGGAAATAGAAAATGCCAAAAAAGTTTTTGAAAGGGTTTCAGGAGAGGGCTAAACGTGCCCATGAGGATTCGGCATAAACCACTCGATATTGAAAAAGTAAAGCTCCCAAAGGCGGAGATTCACATAATTAAAGATCAATGTAAGGGATGCGGTTTTTGCATTCAGTTTTGTCCACAAAAGGTCTTGGAAGAATCGAATGAAATAAACGCGAGAGGGGTGCATCCTCCAAGGGTTGTTGATGAGAGCAAATGTATTCTCTGTAGCTTTTGCAGCGCGGTCTGTCCAGATTTTGCAATTTTCGTTCTTGAAAAAAAGTGTGAGGAGGGGTGTTAATATGGTCAAACAAAGAACCTTGCTTAAAGGATTGCACTTTATGAACGGTGATGTTGCGTGTGCAGAGGGCGCCATAGCGGCTGGCTGCAGATTTTTCGCGGGTTATCCCATTACGCCGGCAACAGAGATTGCTGAGCATCTATCCAAAAGAATGCCTGAACTTGGCGGAATATACATTCAAATGGAAGATGAAATTGCGTCCATGGCGGCTGTGATTGGTGCATCCTATACTGGCTTAAAAGCCATGACAGCCACCTCTGGACCGGGCTTTAGTCTCATGCAAGAAAATATAGGATTAGCCGTTATGACAGAAGCTCCTTGTGTGGTTGTGGATGTCATGCGGGGCGGACCGAGTACTGGACAGCCAACACTGCCTGGACAACAAGACGTTATGCAGGCGAAATGGGGTTCTCATGGGGATTATGAAATCATAGCTCTGGCTCCTTCTTCTGTTCAAGAAATGTTTGACTTAACCATTGAAGCTTTCAACCTATCCGAAACCTACCGTGTTCCAACAATACTCTTGACAGATGAAATTGTTGCACATATGTGGGAAAAAGTAGTAATTCCCACATCTGAAAAGATAAGGCTGGTGAATCGCAAAAAGCCGAATATTGCACCAGAAAAATACATGCCATTCATGCCTGACGACGACTTGGTTCCGCCCATGGCATGTTTTGGAGACGGGTTTAGTTTCCATGCCACTGGCTTGACACATGATGAACATGGTTATCCGCAAACGCAGAGCTCGGAGGTTCAACATAGGCTGGTGAGCAGGCTTTGTGACAAGATAAGGAAAAACGCGGACAGAATAGTGCGAGTTGAAGAGGTTATGGTGGAAGATGCAGACATCGTGGTTGTTGCTTATGGAATAGTTGCCAGAGCCGCGTTAAGCGCGATAAGAAAGGCGAGAGAAAAGGGGATAAAGGCTGGGCTTTTGCGCTTGATCACACTGTGGCCCTTCCCGGAAAAGCATGTAGCGAAAATCGCTAAACAAGCCAAAGGGATAATTGTTCCAGAAATGAATTGTGGCCAATTAGTGCGTGAGGTCGAAAGATCGGCAAAGGAAACCCCTGTAGTCTTTCTTTCAAAGCTAGGCGAGGATCCCCACACTCCAATGGAGATTCTTGAAGCAATAAGGAGGGGCGACTAATGACCGAAGAAATAGCACATCCGCTTTCAAAGTATTTGAGATCGGCGATGATGCCTCACATATGGTGTTCAGGCTGTGGCAACGGCGTTATCCTCAACTGCTTCGTTCAAGCCATAGACGAACTGCAAACAGATTTAGACAAACTAGTGGTTGTGTCAGGCATCGGTTGCATTGGACGCACGGCTGGATACACAAACACAAACTCGTTTCATACGACGCACGGACGCCCGATAGCCTTTGGGACAGGAGTAAAATTAGCAAATCCAGAGTTGGAAGTTGTTGTTATAAGTGGAGACGGAGACCTCTTTGCGATAGGAGGAAACCACTTTATACATGCGGCACGAAGAAACATAGGAATCAAAGTGATCTGCGCAAACAACTTCAACTATGGAATGACCGGTGGGCAACAGGGTCCAACAACACCTCTTGAAGCATTAACAACCACAACTCCCTATGGAAACATTGAACACCCCTTCAATCTAGTCCATTTGGCAACGGCATCTGGCGCAACTTATGTGGCTAGATGGACAACCTTGCACGTGCGGAGATTAACACAATCCATTAAGAGAATGTTGCAAAAAGAAGGCTTCTGTTTCATTGAAGTAGTTTCACCGTGCCCAGAAATTTTCGGCAGGTATAACAAAATGCGTACGGGACTAGAAATGATGGAATGGTTCAGAAG
>CAYZEP010000096.1:0-2581 GCA_964477645.1 uncultured Candidatus Bathyarchaeia archaeon
TCTCTAAAGTCAAACATCGTACTAGCTATAACGTGGCTGCGATGAGTTTCTCTGCTGGAGAGTTAGCAGCTGAAATTAAGAAGCATATTCCAGATTTCAAATGCGAATACAAGCCTGATTTTAGACAAAAGATTGCGGATTCTTGGCCGATGACAATAGACGATAGTGTAGCTCGCAAAGAATGGGGTTGGAAGCCTATGTATGACTTAAGTGCTATTACGCGAGACATGATAGAAAAACTTACAAAAAAGCTTGCTGAAGGCAAGCTCTAAATATATTTTTACAGAAATGGTATAGGAAATGTTAAAAGAACTTGCGGAACTAGACTTTGTAGAGGTGGAAAAATGGTTGTACGTCATCCAACTGAATATTTAGGTGAAGAATATCAACGTTTAGTTCGTGAAAACCTTAACTGGGAGCTTAAAGTCCTCGAATCGGCAAGTGAACCAGTCTGCATTGTGGATGGAAAAGAGGTTTTAATGCTCTGTGCAAACAACTACCTCAACCTTGCAACACATCCAAAAGTCGTTAATGCTATGCTGGAGGCAACCCGGAAATATGGGGCGGGAGCTGGAAGCGACAGGTCAATTTCAGGCAACATGAATCTTCACGAAGAACTGGACCGCCGCCTTGCAAAGTTCAAGAGAGCTCCAGCTTCTCTAACCTTCCAAACAGGTTTCATGGTTAATGAAGGTCTCATTCCGCAGCTCGTTGACAAAGGAGACTTGTTGGTTTCAGACGAGTTAAACCATGGCTCAATAATTGATGGTGTAAGACTAAGCCGTGCTGACAGAGCGCTATTTAAACATAAAGATGTTGAAGATTTGGCACGTGTGATGGATGAAACAGAAAAACATGACCCGCCTTACAATCACATTTGGATTCTAACCGACGGAGTGTTCAGCATGGACGGGGACACTGCACCGCTGCCAGAAATAGCCAAGATTGCCAAAGAACATGGCGCCGGCGTCTATGTGGATGATGCCCATGGTGAAGGTGTTTTAGGCGAAGGCGGCAGAGGCATTGTAAACCACTATAAGCTTGGGCGTGGTGATGTACATGTGGAAATGGGGACTTTTTCAAAGGCCTTCGGCGTCATAGGCGGGCATATCACTGGCAACGAAGACCTTCGCAACTTCGCCTATAACAAGGTTAGGAGCTGGCTGTTAAGCGGTGCTGTTCCGCCAGGCGTTGCTGCCGCTTGCACCGCAGCCATAGATGTGCTGGAAACCGAGCCGGAACACGTTAGGAAGGTTTGGGAAAACCGTAACCATCTCCTTGACGCTTTGCGGGACGCTGGATTTGACACTGGTAATACAGAGACGCCCATAATTCCAGTGATGTGTGGTAAAAGCAAAGCCGCAAAAGACATTGCAGACTACCTATGGACAGAAGGAATATTCGTTTTGCCGATTTTCTATCCAATGGTTGCAAGAGACAAAGCCAGAATCAGGGTGCAAGTATGCACAAAACACACAACAGAACAATTAGACAAAGCTGCAGCAGCCTTCAAAGAAAGTGGCAGAAAACTAGGAATAATCTAATCGTTAAACATACCTTTTCATTTCATTTGTAGATGTCCATGAGCATAACCTCAAAAAAACAACAGTTAAGAGAGAAAATCTGGAGCGAAATGGAACGTTCCAGAATCGCAGTCTTTCCCCTTCCTTGCAGGGGCAGAATCCCAAATTTTGTGGGAGCAGATGTTGCTGCCGAAAAATTGCGTAAGCTAGAAGAATGGGAAAATGCTAAAGTTATCTCTGTTAACCCGGACTCTCCACAACGCAAGGCTAGAGAAAACGCCTTAAAAGATGGGAAAACCCTCATAATGGCTTCTCCGAGGCTTAAAAAGGGCTTTATTTTGCTCAATCCGGCTAATGTAAAGGGCAGAGAACATTTTGCATCAACCATCAAAGGAGCCTTTAGATTCGGAGTTGAAACACATGATTTTCCTAAGCCAGACTTGATTGTTGAGGGGGCGGTTGCCGTTGACGTGCATGGGCATAGACTTGGAAAAGGACACGGGTACGGCGATGTGGAAATAAGAACCCTAAAAGAAATGTTCGGCGCTATTCCTATCGTAACAACTGTTCATGATATGCAAGTTGTTGAGGCTGTTCCTTTCGAAGAAAAGGATGAAAAAGTTTCTTTAATTGTTACATCAACAATGGTTATTCGTGTTTGAAGGCAATCCGCATGTAACAATCATAATGGCGGCTCACAGCCTAAAACTATCAAAAGGTGTTTCAATTTTAGGCTTTCAGAATCTTTAGATGGAAGTAGTTTTAACGTAATTTTTCTAAAGCCTTGTCAACGTCGTGCAGTCCAAGTTTTCTAAGGATTTCTGACTTCGGTATGCCATTTTTATCCCAGCCAACCGCTTTGTAATATCTTTTCTTGTACTCTTTTACCGCAGCTCTGTCAGTAGTCTTTCCCTTGTACGGTCCAGAACGCAAGGGTTCGTAAAACCTAGGTGGGTTGTTGTCGTGAATTTTCGGATTCCATTTCAAATCTGGACCGCTTAATAGCAGCATTGCTCTCTGCAATTGCAGTATTCTTAACGCTTTTGTGTTGCACCACT
>CAYZEP010000097.1:0-2507 GCA_964477645.1 uncultured Candidatus Bathyarchaeia archaeon
GTCTAACAAGGAGACTTGCTGAACTCGGTTTCAACCTTGACACGAAGGTAAAAGTGCTTAGAGCTTCAAGCGGACCTATAGTAGTTTTGTTACGCGACTGTAGAATAGCCATTGGAAGAGGAGTGGCTATGAAAATCTTTGTAGAGGTGGAAAAGTGAAGGCAGAAATAACGGTAGCTTTAGAGGGCAATCCCAACGTAGGAAAGAGTACGTTGTTTAACGCCTTAACTGGGATGAGGCAACACGTCGGAAATTGGCCTGGAAAAACGGTTGAGAAGAAAGAGGGAGTCTGCAAATATAGAGGTAAGACATTTGAAATCGTTGATTTACCTGGCACCTATAGTCTTACGGCTTATTCCTTCGAAGAAATGATAGCGAGAGATTTTATAATACATGAAAAGCCAGAAGTAGTTGTAGACATTGTAGACGCGTCCAATTTAGAGAGAAACCTGTATTTGGCACTTCAAACCTTGGAACTGACGGATAAAGTTGTTATTGCCTTAAACATGGTTGATGTTGCGGAGGCAAGGGGGTTAGAGATCGATGTTCAAAAGTTATCGGAGATACTCGGGGTTCCAGTTGTTCCCACGGTAGCAGAAAAACGGAGAGGCATAGACGATTTACTATCCATAATAGTAGGTGTGGCAGAAGGGAAAATACAAACAAAACCATGTAAGCTAGACTTTGGCCGACATATAGAGGGACAAATCAAGGAAATCGAGGAAGCACTAAAAGATGTGGATCTAAAAGGGCACCCTCTCCGATGGTTAGCCATTAAATTATTAGAAAACGATTCTGAAGCAGTTGAAATAATGAAAGGCTTAAAAGACGGGCAGAGGATTTTGGAAAAAGTTAATGTCGCGAGGAAGTCCGAGATTCACCATGATATGGAAGTTGAAATTGCGGACAAGCGATATGAAATTATTGACAAGATCATAAAAGATGTTTTAATAAAAAAGCGAGCACCGGAAGTGGAGATAACAGACAAAATCGATAGGATAGTAACCAATAAGGTGCTTGGACTACCTATACTACTTGGTATTTTTGCTGGTATATTTTGGGTTACATTTAACATAAGCACGCCGTTAATGGATTTGTTTGATGGTTTTTTTGTCTGGCTCGGAGAAGCGACAGGAGCATGGATGACATCCCTCAACGCTCCAGAATGGCTTACTGGTTTAACGGTAGATGGTGTCATCGCTGGCGTCGGCGGAGTAATAGTGTTCCTTCCTTTGATAGCGATTTTCTTCTTAATCTTCGCTTTCCTCGAAGATTGGGGGTACATGGCCAGAGCAGCCTTTGTCATGGACAGAATAATGCACGCAATTGGCTTACACGGAAAGACTTTCTTAAGTTTACTTATGGGTTATGGATGTAACATCCCAGGAATAATGGCAACAAGAACACTTGAGCACAGAAAGGATAGGCTGATAGCGATACTCATAAATCCCTTAATACCATGCGGTGCAAGGCTTGGCGTAATGACTTTTCTAGTAGCCATATTCTTCAGAGGAAACATAGCAACTCTCGTTATGCTTTCGCTGATAGTCTTAGGGTTAGCCCTAGTAGTGCTTATAGGTCTTCTGCTCAGAAAATTTGTGCTTCCAGGAGAACATCCAGCATTCATCATGGAGTTGCCTCCCTACCATAAACCCACGATACGGGGTCTAGCCATACACACATGGGAAAGGGTCGGCGTATTCGTAAAGAGGGCTGGCACGATCATTGTTCTGGTGTCCATCATGATTTGGGTGCTCAGCAGTTTTCCGAGCGGAGCAGAGTTCGGCGATACGTATATAGGGCAACTGGGCAAGTTATTCGAACCAATAGGCAATCTAATGGGTTTTGATTGGCGACTAATGGTTGCCTTGATATTCGGCTTTGCTGCTAAAGAGCTGACCCTATCAACTTTAGCTATACTGTATGGTTTAGGTGAAGAAGCGCCTCTAGAAATTGCGTTGGCAACGCAATGGACACCGATAATTGCCTACACATTTCTAGTGGTTCAGATGATCTATGTACCCTGCTTAGCTTCAGTGGCGGTTATGAAAAGAGAAACTAACAGCTGGAAATGGACAATATTCGGGGTAGCATACACCTTAATCTTGGCGCTCGTTATGGGCATGATAGTCTACAATGTAGGGCTCCACATAGGCTACTAACATTAAAACAATAAAAAGGTTGAACAAAATGAATAACAAAGTAACGAAAACCAAAGATTGGTTGCTCCAGTTCTTTTTATCAAGCGAATGCGAAACGTGTGTGAAGAAGAAACAATGTAACATTTTTAGAGATAAGAAAGAGGCAAGCACTGAACAAAAAGGCTAATCAAGGCTTCGATGCGCTCAACTCTGGTAGCAATATTTTACATACCTTGCATAGCAACCATCGCCGCCCTAGTTAGGGAATTTGGCTGGAAAAAAGCGTTATCCATAACAGTGTTTGAAATAGTTTTCGCAATAAGCGTGGGTGGAATTGCATTAAGAATATTGACGGTAATTGTTGGAT
>CAYZEP010000098.1:0-2448 GCA_964477645.1 uncultured Candidatus Bathyarchaeia archaeon
TTGGAAAAGTTGTAAAAGATTTTCCGATGGTTGTCAAGGTTAAGGCTTTAGACGTGAAAACAATGGGAGAAACAAGACTATTCTTCAAAGACATGAACTGAGAAGGTTCAGAACTTTTTTGGTGACTCTGGGGACGCGATAGTTTTATTTACGGTTCAATAAATAACATAGCGCCAATTGAGGGATACCATGTATAGTGAAGGGCATGCTGGTCTTTCTTTCATCCTATTTTCTCCATTTCTGTTCCTTTTTAGAATCGTAGGTGCCGACATGACATACGTTCTTATCACTTGTATTCTTATGGTGGCGCTCTCTTCTATTCCAGACCTCGACATGCGATTTGCAATAAAGCATAGAGGGATAACTCATACTTTTGTTTTTGGCATCGTTATCGGTGTTTTGTTCAGCATCTTGTTAGGGTATTCATACGGTTCGTTAGGCTGGCTTATGGGTTTTATTGCAGGTTTTGGGGGAACAGCGAGCCATCTCCTAGGAGACGCGTTCACCTATAGGCCATTTAAACCTCTATGTCCATTCTCAGATAAAGAGGTAGCTTTCGGATTATTCAGAGCGTCAAGCAAGACGGCAAACAGAGCAATGCTTGTAATAGGCATAGTGTTATTCATTATTTGTTATGAGCCGTCAATTATTACACAGCTTTTAGGTTCTCGGTAACTTTTCAAAATTATTACGCCTTTTACCCTTTAATGGCCTGAGTTGAGTTTTTCTAGTTTTTGCCTATTTCTTTGGAAGAATTCTCTGAAAGTTTTTGTTAAATCATATTTTTCCACTTCATCAAATGCGATCCATCTTAATTCTTCTGCGTCGCTTCTGGCTCTCAGCGTTCCACCTTTAAGCTTCACAAAATAGTCAATTATGACAAAATGGTATTTTATCTCGCCATTGCTGTCTCTGGTTATGTTGTCGACAACATCAATAAGCTCAGGCTTTTCAACCTTAAGACCTGTTTCTTCTTTAACCTCTCTAATCACAGTCTGCTCCACGGTTTCACCTAATTCTACTAAGCCGCCGGGAATGCTCCATTTGCCTCTTCCAGGGTCATTTTTTCTTTTTTCAAGCAGAATCTTACCATTACAGATTATGAGAGCGCCGACACCAACAATTGGCTGTTTAGGGTAAAGCCTCTTCACCAAAGCTGAAGCCTCTTTACAGAATCGTCTTATTCATATCTTAAAGCTTCTACTGGTTTGAGTTTTGAAGCTCGCCAAGCTGGGTAGAGTGCAAAGATTACGCTGACCCCTACGCCGAAGACTAAGGCGCCTAGGAACACCGTCGGGGTTAAGACAGGGGTTATCGTTATTCTGATAGTTCCTGCTGCTTGGTTTCCCATGAATGGGCCGCCTCCCCCGCTGAAGGAGGCGAAGGCTACTGAAACCACGTTTGCTAATACCCAACCTGAGGCTATGCCAATTGCTGCACCGATCAAGCCGATTATTACTGACTCAGACAGGAAAACCAGAAGCACTGTTCGACTTTTCATGCCCAACGCTTTCAGTATACCTATCTCTCTTGTACGCTCCATCAAAGAAACTATCATGATGTTCATTATGCCTATTCCTGCCACTAGAAGCGAGATGGCAGCAATTCCAACCAAGAAAAGTTGTATGATTGAGACAACGTTTGAAATAATGTCGAGCACGGCTGTTGCAGACGTTACTGAGACTTGGTTGCTGAAAGCTTTTTTTATGGCGTCAGAAACACTATCAATCGTTGTTTTATCATCATTTTTCAGCTTCACAACTATCATATTACATTCATCGGTTCCGAAGAAACTTTGAGCTTGAGAAATTGGAATGTAAACACTAGAATCCGAAGGCCCTCCGACGCCGAAACCTCCGATCTCTTTGAGAACAGCCGTAACATTACCAGTATAAGTCTCCTCTTTCGGCGGGAGTGTAGTTGCGTTAAGCCAGATGATTTCAACTGTGTCATTTACATTAAAGAGCAGTGTCTCATTCTTCCAAGGGTCACTTACCCGTTTCCCAATCACAATCATTTCGTTTCCTGGGTTTAGGGGAATTTCTCCACTTTCAGCCACAAAGGTGCTGCTGTAAATGCTTGCGTATTCAGCGAAGTCCACACCTACAATGGTAGCATTCCGAGCTCTTTCACCGGATTTTATGGAGCCTCCTCTTTGAATTATGGCAATCGATGTCTCGACGTTTGTTATATTGTTGATTTTCTGTGTATCATTAACTGACAATTTGAAACCAGAATTGACCGCGCTTACTCCGCCTTCTGCGCCAAAGCCGAAGCCTCCCCCAGAGGAAACAATTAGCGTGTTGGTTGCAAATCCTGTTTGAAGTTGCCGAGTTATAGTATCTTGTAGACCCTGAGTAAAGCAAAGCAAGGCAACAATCGCTGCGATGCCAATAACTACCCCTAAAGTCGTTAAACCTGCACGAAGTTTTCTCAGTTTTATCGCAC
>CAYZEP010000099.1:0-2351 GCA_964477645.1 uncultured Candidatus Bathyarchaeia archaeon
TACAACTGGGTCGGCTGTTTGGTTGATTATTGCCTTTGGCGCCAAGTTTTTCTTTTTTAAAGAATATAGTACGTAGCTTCCAACTGTTGAGCCGTGTCCGTGTGGAAAGCATAAAACCTTATCTTTTACGCATGCCCCACACAAATCGTGGTTTTTCTCGATTATTTTACCGTCGGCTGGGTCAACTCCTCCTAAGAAACTTATAGGTTCTCTAGAGACCAATGCTTCAGCTTTGCAGTATCCTTCAACAATTACTCGTCCTTTCAATTTTATTTCTTGCATTTTTAAACACTTTAATAGGATATTTTTGCGGTTGAGGGGATTCTGCCTAAAATCTTTGACGCAGCGTTGCCTACTTCTTCGCGGTTTTCCTCGTCTGTGTAAACGCGCATTATGTTGATGAAGCCTTTGAGGGTTTCAAAAATTTTGGAGATTTCGCTTAATCGTTGCGGGATTTTTTCTCCTTCTTGTGTTTTGAGGAATACGGGTATTTCCATTGATTCCATGAGAACTGAGTGGTGGTATGGTACTGATGGAACTGTTGGCACATCAATTGTAACCGTTTCTTCTCCCACTCTTGCCTCTTTTGCTATTTCGGCTTGCAACTGTTTTCTGTAAGTCTCACGACCGAAAATATTTGAAACCATAGTGTCTTTTTCATAGAAAGTTCTTTCATAAGCGCATTTGAGCATTTTTCGCCTCTCAAGATTCTTTATTATTTCACTTGATTTCTTGCAGTTTTTCAACGCTGTCCACACGGTGTAATCGTCCATGGCTAAATATTCCTCTGGAGTTTTGAAATCTGTTAATCCAAGCTCCTCATTTGCTTTTTCCATGGCTGTCGCAAGCATTATTTGTGCTGCCCTTCCCACACGGTGAAAGTATATGCTTTTGAAGGATTCTATTCTGGCTATTATGAGGGATTCGAGAGCGGATAGTGCACCTAAGTCTACTGCTAAGTTTTCATCTAGCACATCTAAGGCGTGGATTAGTCGGAAAATGTCGATGTAACCGTATTCTGCACCGGTGTGATGCGTATCCCGCACAATAAAGTCCAGTTTGTCTACATCAACGGCGCTGCTTGTTATTTGGTTTAAGAAAGCTTTTTTTGGTTTGTAAAGTTTCCCTATGGCTAGTTTTCCAACATCTTCCGGTTTGTACCCTATCTTTTTTAGCAAGTCTCTTAATTCGCTCTTTTCAATTATCCAATCCGTAATGTCCTCGTGTGTCTTATCAAGTTCTTTGATGAGTAAATATTCAAAAACGTGTGAGAATGGGCCATGTCCAACATCATGAAGCAAAGCTGCAATTTTAACCATTTCTGCCTCTTCTCCGTTTATGTGCCGAGAAATCTTAGGGTTTTCCACAACTCTGCCAGCCAAGTGCATGACACCTACGGAATGTTCAAAACGTGTGTGATTTGCCCCTGGATAAACATATTCTGCACCTGCGAGTTGGCGCAGTCTTCGCAATCTCTGAACTGGGTAAGAATCTATTATTTCTTTTTCGTTTTCTGTTATGTATATGTATCCGTGCACTGGGTCTTTTATTTCGCCCCAATAATTTTCTGGCATCCGCAATTTCTCCAAGTTTTCTTAAACAATTATTAATTTATTCTACTCTTATAATGTCTAACGCTTAAAGTCTTAGAGGTTTAAGAGATGAGAGAAAAAGGCTTTTTCATTTGTGTTGAGGGGTTAGACGGTTGTGGAAAGACTACGCAGGCAAAGCTGCTTGTGAAGAGGTTGAAGGAGAGTTACAATGCTGTTTATACGGTTGAACCCAGCCGCGGCAAAATTGGAACTTTTATCAAAAAGTACTGTTTGCATGGCAGAAAACGCCTTTCAAGCGTTGTTGAGGCTCTGCTTTTTGCTGCAGACCGTTTTGAGCATGTGGAAAATGAGGTTCTCCCCGCTTTGAATGAGGCAAAACTTGTAATTTCTGATCGCTATGTTTATTCTTCTTTAGCTTATCAAGGAGCCGCTGGACTTGATTTGGAATGGATTGAAAAGATAAATGAGCATGCGTTGCGTCCTGACCTTGCGATTTTCATTGATGTGGATCCGAAGATTGTGATTAGGAGATTGAAGCGTAAAAAGTCAGTTATGGAAAACTTGGAAACGCAGCTGAAGGTGCGAGAGGTTTACATGCGATTTGTTGAAAATGGAGAGCTTGTCAAAATAGATGGGAACAAATCTAAAAAGGAAGTTGCAGATGAAATTTTAAAAGTTGTCCTTGGGTTTTTGGAAAAAGCGTGTTAATAAGCTTCTGAAGTTTTTAATATTTTCTTGGAAAATTTTTCGTTAATTTTGTTGGCGATAAAAGTGGTTATCTCTTTCGGAAGTATGTGC
>CAYZEP010000100.1:0-2309 GCA_964477645.1 uncultured Candidatus Bathyarchaeia archaeon
GGTTGATTTGCCTCTAAAACATCATTGGATGCAGCTTCCGAGGGAAGTCATTGTAGGAAACGGTACGATAGAGTATGTTCCTGAAATTTCTCTAAGATTGGGATTTACGAAATCTGCACTTATAGTTGCAGGTTCAAAAACCTATGATATCGCTGGAAAAACTGTTAAGGCGTTACTTGAAGAAGAAGGCTTGAAGGTTGACACTTTTCTTGTTGAATCGGCAACGGTTGAAGATGTAGAAGCTGTTGAAGAAAAAATAAAAGTCTTGAAACCGCAAGTCGTTTTTGGGGTGGGTGGAGGAACAAAGATAGATGTCGCAAAGTTGAGTTCTGCTCGCCAAAAAATTCAGTTTATAAGCGTTCCAACCACCGCTTCTCATGATGGAATTGCGAGCCCACTGTCTTCTGTCAAAGGCTTTGAAAAACCATATTCTGTTATGGCTCAAGCACCGATAGCCATCATAGCAGACACAAACATAATAATGCAGGCGCCTTGGCGTTTCACTATAAGTGGTTGTGGAGACGTTATTGCAAAATTCACAGCTGTTAGAGACTGGAAATTGGCGCATAAAGAGATAAACGAGTATTATGGTGGATATGCTGCAAGTCTAGCGTTAATGAGCTCCAAACTTGTGATGGAAAATGCTGAACTGATTAAACAGAAAAGTGACGAAGGTTTGCGGATTCTTCTTGAAGCCCTGATAAGTTGCGGCGTTTCCATGAGCATTGCTGGAACCAGTCGCCCATGTAGTGGCTCAGAACATTTGTTTAGCCACGCCCTTGACGTGATTAAACCTAATCATGCCATGCATGGCGAACAATGTGGCATTGGAACAATAATGATGGCTCATCTACATAAGGCAAACTGGAGGCGTGTGAGAGATACATTGAAGAAGTTGGGCGCGCCCACAAATGCTTGGGACCTTGATACAGAAAAAGAAGATGTGATAGAAGCGTTAGGGATGGCTGCGACCATGAGACCTGAAAGATACACTATACTTAACAAGCTGAATTTGACCCATGAGGCTTGCGAAACGCTTGCGAAAATAACCGAGGTAATATAAACCTAGGTTTTCGTCTCCTTTTTCGGTTCTGCTTTGAAGGTTTCAGCGAATTTAACACTAGTTATTTTTGGGAAAAACCTCTGTATGTCTGTCGCTATGCCTCTTTTCGCTACTTGTATCCCCTCTAGGTAGAAAGCTTCTTCAGGCATTTCTATATTGGCAGCCTTCGCTCTGATCGTAAATTTAAATTTGTTTTCTTCTACGGCCAATATCCTTCGGTGGATGAGTGCGGCAATTTTTTCGCTTATTGTTTCAAGCTTCTTTTGAACTGTCATTTCATAAACTAGCGTCTTTCCAGCTAATGGTAGATTGAAATCTAATAGAACTCGCCCAGCGCCTACAGCTCGCACTGTAGCTGCCTTATCATTGTATTCAACACGCATTCCAATGGTTGGGTTGACTCCTTTCGCAGTTAGATGTTTCAGCGGGACACGTCTAACTTTTTCAGGGTCTCTCTCTCCGAAAGCCTTGTTAGGTGGTACCTCAACAGAAGTGGTTTTACTGATTTCCATTGTTGTTAGGCTTTCGTCTAGCGCCTTGAGAACCCAGCCTTCTCCTATGACCACAAGTTTTGGTTCGTAGATTTCGCCTTCTTTGTATAAGTGTTCTTTTTTGGCGGTTTCTTCGGTGGTTGTGTCGAAGACTTCGCCTGTTTCCTTCACTTTAGCAACATAATCTAGTAGTACGAAGTCTCCTTTCTGCAAAGCCATTTTGCATCATCTTTTACGGGGCACTGCCAAAGTAAGTTTTGAACTTTAATAAAAGCTTTCTCTCATAAATTCCTTATATTTGCCGACGTTGCAGCAAACCAAATAAGCCTAAATTAATGTCTTCTAGTTTAGCAGCTTAATAACAAAAAGAAAAAGAGGAGGCTATGGTGTGTTTCTCGATATCCTTGCAGAGAACCCGTACCTAATAACGATAATATGGGTAATTATTATAGCAATTGTTGCAGCAATCGTCGAACGGTTAATTACGGGATGGTTGAGAATATTTGTTAAGCGGGCAGAGATGCCGCCGGAAGTTGGCAATGGTCTAATATTGGCGGGAAGACTCATGTTATTAGTTGGAGCGGCAGTGACGCTTCTACATGTGGGCGGAGTTCCCGCAGACATCTTGGTCAGTTTTTCGGCTTTAGGCGGCGCCGCTGTTGGATTTGCTTCCACACGAACAATTGGGAACTTCATAGCAGGACTGTTTCTTTTAGTTACACGCCCATTTCGAGTAGGCGATTACGTTCGCATAG
>CAYZEP010000101.1:0-2272 GCA_964477645.1 uncultured Candidatus Bathyarchaeia archaeon
TCATGTCTCGCTCGGTTACAATGCCAATGGGTTTTTCAGCATTAACAACAACGAGGCAGCCGATTTCATGTTTATTCATAAGCTCAGCTGCTCTCTTTATGCAGACGTTCTCTTCCACAGTGACAACTTTCTCCACCATTATTTTTCTTAGCTTTTGTGACATGAACAAGGCTTCCTCAAGTATTTCTACTATTAGAAGTACACTTTTCTATCCATAATTTTTGTACATCAGAATTAATTGTATAGTTGTAAAAAATTTTGAGCGTCACAAAAGAATTCTACCTAACTGTTATTTAGCGTGTTAATGAAAAACATTTTTTCAACATGCAGACCGCCACTCTTTCTTCTATTTGTAAATATGTTTGCTGAAATGCTTCCCACGCGAAAATTTCGGAAAATTTATATTAGATGCTTCGAATAAGTCGAAAGCCCCTTGGTGATGCTAATGGCGAAAAGAAACCGCTTTGAAATAATGGCAGAAATCCTAAGTTTTTGTAAGCAGCCTCAGAACAAGACGAAAGTCATGTACAGGACAAATTTATCGTGGAAAATGGTTCAGAAGCATCTTTCTCAACTGGAATCACTGAGGCTTCTGAAAGTCCACCACAGCTTAGCCAAGTATGTGACAACTCGAAAAGGACTAAAATTCGTAGAGAAGTGGAAGGAACTGAAAGAACTTCTTTAAGCAGGCAGCATTTTCCTATCTTCAGAGAAATCTCTGATAATTATGCAGCGCTCAGCTGTTATCTATACAATTGGCGTGCAGAAAAGCTCAAACGTAATAAGAATTAGATGATGATTAAGAGAGGACACAAATTGGCCATATTACACGGGGAAAAACTCGGACTTGTAATATTTGATGTTGAAGGTGTGTTAATTCCTAAAAATCGCTATTTGTTTTTTGAAATCGGTAGGAATCTTGGTTTTTCACAGTTTGTGAGAATGGTCTTTTATGGAGTTCTCTACGAGTTGGGTTTAATCTCGTTAAAATCTGCTCTGAAACAAGTGTTTAAAGTTTTCAAAGGTTTCCAAGTCGAAGAGCTTCTGCGAATTTTCAGACTGATTCCGTTAATGCCAGATGTGAAAGAAGTCTTTGAAAAACTGAGGAGTGAAGGTTGGAAAACTGCTTTAATAAGCTCTGGATTACCAACCGTTGTTGTTCAAGACTTGGCATCAAGGCTTAAAGCTGACTATGCCTTCGGTTTCGAGTTGAAAACAAAAGATGGAGTTGCGACAGGCGAGATTTCGGGCGACGTTATAGAACACGATGGGAAGCTTCCAATTTTGAGAAGAATCTTGCAAACAGAAGGATTGGCTCCAGAAAACTGTGTTGTGGTTGCTGACGACCGGAACAATGCGTCAACACTGCTTCCAAAGATGCTGAAGATAGGTTATAATCCAGACTTTGTAATACGTGTAAAAGCGGACCATGTGGTAACTGGAAAACTGAGTGAAATTCTTTCTTTAATGAAAGGTAAAGCGGTAAAAAGAGGCGCTTTGCCATCTAAGAATGAGACTCTCCGAGAGATTATTCACGCGTGCGGTTTTACCATCCCTGTTCTTTCCAGCTTATTGGGTCGTTACATCATTGCTTTTCTCATCATAATTGTAACCTCGTTGTATATCATCTCTGAGTTAGCAATGATAGAAGGAAAGAATCTGCCTGTAATTTCTTCGATATCCCGTCATGCAGCCATGCAGGCAGAACTCTATGAATTTGGCACCGCTCCCATGTTTTTCGCTTTCGGCATACTGCTCACCTTACTGCTCTTCCCCGCCCCAGCGAGCAGTGCAGCTATTGCAATATTCGCTCTTGGAGACAGTACAGCCTCAATCTTTGGAAGAATTGTTGGAAAAAAGACGTTGCCTTTCAACAAAGGAAAAACCTTGGAAGGTTCACTAATTGGTCTCTTCTTCGCCTTTTTGGCAGCTACATTCTTCGTAAATCCCTTAAAAGCATTGGCAGGAGCAGTTGTGGGAATGATAATTGAGAGTTTGCCATTGCCACTAAACGATAACTTACTCACTCCATTAATCACGGGAGTTGTGCTGACTTTTATGGCGTAGAAGCAAGTGTAGCGCACGCACAAGTGTTAGATTTAGAGGACTACCCCCACAGTTATGTTCCTGAAGCATATGGGGCTCCACTACATTTCTAAACTAATGAGTATCTCAACAGCCTTTTTCACGAAATAGGAGCATTTTTCATCACGCACGTTTGACTTTCGTAATCTCTCGAGTTCTTCGGGATTAGTTAAATCATATCCAATGA
>CAYZEP010000102.1:0-2250 GCA_964477645.1 uncultured Candidatus Bathyarchaeia archaeon
ACCTGCTTGCCTTCCTCATGAACAGCCACGCCCGATTCATGAAATACTTCTTCCCACATCAACTATTTGGAAAAAGAGAAGCGTACACAAAGGAAATAAGAAAAGCCAATCTTGAAAGACTTGCGCACCTCATAAAAGTCTGTGGCTTTCTAATGCAAACAAAAGTCTATTTGTTTTGGAAGAAAAAGGAACCGCACACTTAATTCTTCCAGACCACAAAGTCTATCGAACTGCCGCGCTTTGTACTGGTGAGCACTTCATCTAAAGAATCCCATTCAGACTGAGCTCGATCTGGTTCATGACACCTCCCAGCGCCTGCATAGTGCTTTACGGAAGGAATTGTCTTGATTAGACAGTTCCATGCATTTAGCCATGTTCGTCTTTTGACAGTTGTATGAGGATGATGTAGCACACAAGTTGATTGCTCAATATTAGCCAATTCCTTGAAGTTCTTGTTAACTTGCTCACGCCAACCCTTCGCGTTTTTTGATCGAGGGTTGAAGATAGCTAAGTCATGACAGCCCAGAAGCATAACATTCCCAATATCTAAGCCAAAAAAGTGTGTTCTCAAGTTTGAAATTCTTACTAATCCATTTTGCTGGCTGGAAGTTGGATACGATTTCCCCGTCCAATAAAAATCATTATTTCTTAGATCAATTAGAAACACCAGCTCTACATGAAGTTGACCGATATAATTCTGGGTAGTAGATATCTTCTCTTTAGAAGAATCTATACCCAAGGTTATATAGTCGGTAAATTCCCTTAATTTCCACCTTAACCTTTCATCGAGAACATATCTTGCACAATTCTCAGCTTCTGCTACTAAAGCATTTACAGCTTTCTCGTTTGGGTTTTTATTATCACCAACATCCATTCGCGAGATTGATTTTGGCCAGTCAAACTGAACGAACGCGCCACAGGTTATGAGGAACTTAGCTTTCTTGTCCCTTGGCCACTTCGCACAAACATCCTTAAGAAGTGCCTTAGCTTCATTCGGATCTCCGTCCCATTCGCCAGCGATGATTATCCGCGATAGGAACGGATTCGGTTCATCCCTCACTTCGATTTCCCAACTCTCAGAAGCTTTTCTCAAAAATCCGCTGAACCTTTGAACATCCGACTTGTTATTAGGGTTAAGACTACACCAAGCAAAATCCCCGGCAAACAACCTAATCGTGGGCTTTAAGCCTTTGATCTCTGGCAGAAAATCTCTTAAGGTATCGTACCATGCACGTTGTTCATCCCTGTAAAGAGGGTCATTGTCTCTGGCATTGATTTTCTCACACAATGCTATCCATTTTCCACGATTGAAACCTAATTCAAGCCCATCTGGATACGTCTCCAAGGCAATTCTTCTGGGGAGTGTAAAATGCTGTGATTCATCAAACTCTACAATAAACCCAAGACTTGGAATAAAGAAATCACAATTCGGAAGTGTTGTAGCTTTGACAAATTCTTTAAAACCCCTATGGTTCTGGAGAGCCTCATAAATCTCCTTCAGCTCACCATAGCACGATGTGTTCAAGAAGTCTTTCAGATGCGTTCCAACTTCAAACTTGTAGTTTAGCTCGACTTTCCCGTAAATTCTCTCCAAGAACTTCCTTATGGTCTCCTTACATTTTGGGCACCTTTCGTCATGGTGAATTATTGAGGAAACCGTTTCCTTGCATCGTTTCTTAAAAGGTGTTTGCATAATTTTCTTTGGCAATATTCCCACAATTTTGAAACCGAGAGCTCTCAGAAAGTCGTTTGATTCCGTGCCTCCGCTGAATTCTGAAGGATTCAGCTCTTCGCCATTTGCATACTTATTAGCCAATGAGATGACGTATTTGGGGGGATAATAGTCACTATCGAATTCTATCAAAAACTTTCTTGAACCTCTTCCTTCTGGAACCCCTGTCTTCCTTACTTCTTCTATTGCTTTTAGAATATGTTCTCTCCGTATGTTTTTAGGAATCATAACAATTCCTTTTGACTTTATCTAACTTTTAGCTATATAAAAAAGTTAAATGCACGCAGTAGTTTCATTTTTGTGCAGAAAAAGAAAAAGGAGTTAAGCTGTTGTTATTCCAGCTTTTCTCCTAAGTTGTGTAATGTATTCTGCGTATTTTGGATAGTATTGCTTGGCTTGCCTGAGCAATATCATATAGTGTTTGGCGCCTATAGTCTTGGGTGTCCGACCCTCTATGAAGTCTGCTATGCTTTCTGGCACTCCAAGCTCAACCATCTTGTCAAAGGCAAACTTCCGCA
>CAYZEP010000103.1:0-2242 GCA_964477645.1 uncultured Candidatus Bathyarchaeia archaeon
AGGCGAATTGTTGTTGCCAATGTTGGAATTCCCTTATGTTCCAAGGCGGCTCCGATGTTGTACAGTGGATCAGTAGCCCTTACGATTTTAGCTCCAGCTTTTTCCAGTTGATTCCATATCTTTTTATCAGGGATGCCTATTTTTAAATCGCCAATTACTGTGTGTTCAATTTTTGTGTTGGCGGCGGAAGTAACCACTATGAGGCTTATTCCAGAATCTCGAAGCATTTCAGCCGCTTTAAGAGCGCTTAGACCCGTCTCGGACGCAACAATCAGCGTCTTTATGCCCAGTTCACAAGCTCTTTGAATTGCAAGTTTTAACGTTTTTTCAGTGTTAATCTGACCGCACACGTTAAAATAAAAAATAGTCTTTGATTCGCCCAAACCTTTGCCCATGAGTTTTCGCCTCTAAGATGTGACACATATATGCCTGAAGAATTATTAAGTTAAACGCACCAAATCTGTCAGACTTGTAAAATTTGAAGATTTTATTGAGGGCGGAAAAATGCCAAAATTGGAAACAGAAGAGAAACGGATATGTGCTTTTTTCATTGGTACGGCAGATAATGACCAGAAAGCTAAGCAAATAGCAGAATCGTATCATAACTGTCCATACATAAGGGTAATGGCAACTAAAGAGAAACAGATGCTAGCCGTATTCTTTCTTCCTAAGAAACAAAGGTGGTGGATCGAGTACGTTGAGAAAAAGCCAAGGGAAACCTTTGGATTGAAAGAGGCTAAGGTCATAGTTGTAGATGAAATTCAATATCCTAAACAGTTGAAGATGCAGCTGCCTAAAAAGCCACTTGAAATCTCTCCTTGCGGTTCGAGTTGCAAAAGCTGCCCTGCATATGAAAAATGTCTCTGTTGCCCAGCAACAATATTATATAAACATGATCCCTCAGAATCAAAACAGTTACGCAATAATTTGAAATCTCACGGTGGATGATTGTGATGAATTATGGACTTGCGTCTAAATATTACGATTTGTTCGGTGCAAAAGACGACATAAACTTTTACAGAGAATTAGCTTTGAAGCATGGAAGAAAAGCCTTAGAACTTGGCGTAGGAACTGGTAGAGTTGCAATTGAGTTAGCAAAGGCAGGTATTACTGTTTGGGGTATTGACAACTCTAAATACATGCTTAATGTAGCTAAACAAAAACTGAAAAAAGAAAAAGCCTCTGTTAGGAAACGCGTGATATTAAAACTTGGGGACATGCGAAACTTCAAACTCAAAGAATCTTTTCCCTTCATCTACTTTGCGTCTGCCACATTTGAACACTGCGTTACAGGGGAAGACCAAAAGAAATGCTTAACAAGCGTTTATAACGCATTGGAAAGAAAGGGAGTATTAGCATTTGATATATCTCAACCCAGCAGCGAAAAGCCAGAAAGCTCTTGGTGGATTGATAAAGGAGAACTTACTGCGAATGAAGAAGTTGTTAGAACAATATTTTCAAGAAGAAACCCAATAACTAATGTTGTTTCATTGAATCTCTTTTTCGACGTTTACGAGAATGGAAGACTGAAAGAAAGGTATTACGAATATGGAGAAGCCCGCATATCTTCCAAAAAGGACATAGAAAAAATATTAGAGAACATCGGTTTTAAAATGGATAAAACCTATGGAGACTTCAACAAATCTGCCTATAATGAAAAGAGTCAGAGAATAATATTTGTCGTCAGAAAAGCATGAGGAAATCAAATTCATTCGAGTAGTCGGTTGCCACCATCAACATGTAGTGTTTCTCCAGTGATGTACGAAGCCTCATCTGAGGCTAAGAAAAGTATTGCTCTTGCGATATCTATTGGTTGTCCAACTCTTTTAATCAGAGTTTTTTCTATGAAACTTTTCTTTTCTTCTTCGCTCATTCCCCATGTGTCAATGGCACCTGGAGAGACGGCATTAACCCTTATCGGAGCAAGTTTTCTTGCAAGACCTCGAGTCAACGGAGTGCCTGCGGCTTTTGTCAATGTGTAATCTAATCCTCCTGGGTCATAGTCCATCACGACATTAACGATGTTTCCGTTTGTTTTCCTTAAATGCGGTGCAGAAAAGTGGGAGCATACAAGTATGCCCATTACGTTGACGTACATCATTCTTGTCCAGTAATCCCAGTCTGGCTTGTTGAAATCAAATAGTGGAGGTGGATGTTTTGCTGCATTATTCACTAGAACATCGATTCGACCAAATCTGTCTATAGTTTCTTTTACCATTAGAGATACTTCTTTTGGGTTAGA
>CAYZEP010000104.1:0-2239 GCA_964477645.1 uncultured Candidatus Bathyarchaeia archaeon
TTGGTTCACGCATTTCATTTTCCTTTCCTTGGACTGGGCTATGCGATCCAGAAGGGAGATGGTTGGAAGTGGCAGCCCATCAAATAATAGGTTAAGAAATCGAATGCACAAAACTCCGAGAATTTAGACCGATGTTTAAACCTAACCCCCCGCACACCTTAAATTTCGCTAGAAAATAAGGGAACGAATGGTTTTTGTTGGCGTTTGTTTCAAATATAGTAACAGTGAAACTGTGTGTATTTAATTTCAAGGTTTGACCCATGGCGTTCCAAGCTCTGCACATGTCCATCTAAACTGACCTTTAATCCTTACACTGGTTGCGATCACGCATGTGTCTACTGTTACGCCTCAAACTACATCCCAAAATTCTTCAACTGCAAACCAAAAAAAGACTTAATCCAGAAACTGCAGAGAGAAGCCGCCAAACTGAAAGGCGAAATAATATCCATAGCCAACTCTTCAGACCCCTACCCAAACCTAGAAACCAAAACTGGCCTAATGCGAAACTGCCTAGAAATTCTATCCAAACACAATTGCAAGATACAAATAATCACAAAATCCAACATCGTTACCAGAGACATAGACCTGTTAAGAAAAATTCCTTCAACAGTTTCTTTAACAATCACAACAGACGATGACAACATCGCAAAACTCATCGAACCACACGCCCCACCACCAACTGAACGTTTGAAAACCATAGAAACCCTGATCGAAAAAGGCATTCCAACATCCGCACGCATAGACCCAATAATTCCCTTTGTAAACGATAACCCCGAAAACCTCGTCAAAACCCTCTCATCAATAGGCATTAAACACATTACAAGCTCAACCTACAAAGTTAAACTCGACAATTGGCAAAGATTAAACCTAGCACTACCAAAAACTGCAGAAAAACTAAAACCACTGTATTTCGAGAAGGGCGAAAAAATCGGCAGATACATATACCTACCAAGAGAGTTACGACTCCAATTAATGGAAAGAGCCGCCTCATTGGCAAAAAAGTACAGCGTAAAATTTGGAACATGCAGAGAAGGTCTAAGCCTTTTAAACACTGCAACATGCGACGGTTCATGGTTATTAAGAGAACACCAAAGTTTAAAATGACCGCAAAATAGCCAACTTATCTTTCAACCATTGTTGGATGAACGAGTTGATTACAATGAGGGCAATGTACTAATCCCTTGTCTCGTATTGCTCTCCAACGCTTTTTACAGAAAGGACACTGAAATAATGTAGTTTCTCCAGGAAGAGAAACCCATTGTCGACTTAAAATCAATATCACCACTCCAACAATCATGGACACTGCTCCTAGGATAGTCAAATATGCTAGTTTGAATCCAATACCTGGAATAAAATCAAACTCATATGTCCAAAGAAGTGTCCAGAAGACTGAAAAAGGATCTTGAGCTGAAGAAACTTCGGACCATGTTTTCCACAGTGTTACGAGTAGCGCAATCAATCCTATCAAACAAAGTATTAGGGCAAGTGCATAGCCAGACCTTTGTCTTCGAAGTATTCTCTTCATTCTTGACTCTCCAATTTCCGTTTGCCAATTTCTCTTATTAGGTTTATGAAGCAAGAGTAAACATGTCTACACACAGTTTATAAGTGTCGACGTTAAGGGTAGATGAAGCGTGTAAAAAGCGATTTTTGCACAGCAACCATAAGGAGTTGAAAGAGTTAATGTACGAGAAAGAGACGCACAAAGCAGTCTGCGCTGATTGTGGCCAAGAATGTGAAGTCCCCTTCAAACCTGACCCAAACAGACCAGTTTACTGTCGAGAGTGCTATTCTAAGAGAAGACCCTCAAGACGGAGATTCTAGGTTAAGCTAACAGTTTTAATTTAGAACGCGCGTTTAAAATCAATTTCCCATATTTTTCCATATATCATATGCGTTAAGTTTGTAACATTCTAAGCTTTCTTTTTTTAACAATGTAAATCATCGAACTGAAGAGAGCTATGAAGGCAAGAACAAAAAGCAAAAGTGCCCCATAATCTTGGGTGTATACCCATACGTTCCAAGAGCCAAATATACCCACAACAAGCGCCGACCCAAATACTGCAATTCTCAGAAACCATTCTATCTTGTCAGACCGCCTCATCATTTTTCACTCCATTGTTTCTATCGTTCAATCAAGTATTATAGCTTCATGTAAAACGTGCATCGAGAAAAGGTCGGAGAAGTTTGAAACCTCTCAGCTGTACGACGGGTCGGACAACGTCTTAGTGCTTTGAGG
>CAYZEP010000105.1:0-2215 GCA_964477645.1 uncultured Candidatus Bathyarchaeia archaeon
CCTTTCATCAACAAGTCTATCAAGTTCCTCAATCTTGGATATCAGCGTGTCCATGGCTGTTCTCCAGTCATCTGTTGCCGGTTCAATGCTGGCAACCTTTTCAACATCAACTTTTATGGATTCTGCTTTCTCTATTAAATCCAAGTCATGTTTTATGACAGCGTCGAGTTTATCTTCCTTAACCTTAATAGCGTCGAACATGCCAGCGTATCCTGCGACTGCTCTATCTATGCGTTGCGTAACTCTGTCAAAACGAGACGTTAACGCGTCAAATCTGTACGAGTCTTCGCCTGAGAGTTTCTGAACAAGCATGGGGTTCGCGAAGCATCGGCGGAAAGTAGTTTTCGCGGTCTTAAGCCTGTTAACTGCATCCATTCTCACGAGACGGTCACTTTCTCTTCTTAGCTCTTTTTCCTTGTATCCTCTGTATCCTGGAATGTAGCCCATAATCCTTTCTAGGAGACTTCTTTCCTTGCGAACTTTTTCAGCATAATCTTTCCCGTTCATGATCTACTCCTCCAGTATGCAAGAAGACCTATAACTGCGAGAACAATTGCGAGAACGCCAATAATAATGAAGGGGTTTACCGTGTTATAGAACGCTGAAATTATAGCAACAGCGAACATTATAGTGCCCCATACCAAATAATACGTGGATTCTTTGCCAGCTACTAACGAATAGATGAGAGTGTAGACTCCAAAAGGACCAAAAATCCATGCAGGAACATTGAAAAGGTCGAAAGCTATTATTGGCGCACTGTAAACTACAACTGCAAGTCCTACAGATATCACGAGAACGACGAGAGCACCGACACCATATTCCAATGATTTGCGACTGGTGCTTTGTTCGTTTTTCATCTAATTCCTCGCAGTTACATTCTCTTAATATTAATGGCATAATTGTTGCTTTTAAAGTTTCATGGAATTCGCTGACCGCTGCTGCCTAGCCAAAAAAAGCCACAAAACCGCTAGTCTACCCTTATTTTTTCGAATGCAAGCCACATAAGTTTAAAGTATTCCAAATTCAGAGGAGGGTATGTCGCCTTTTATGGCTGTTCCAGTTGCCCCATCTATTAACAATTGGTAAGCTTTGCCCTTATACTCGTATTTAACAAACCATATTGGAGCATGCAAGTAAACTGCTTGATTTATCTTCATTTCGTTTTTCATTTCGATTATTTTGTCAATGTCTTGCTGAACCAAATAACGATGGTGTTCCTCAATTTGTTGCTTTGCAAGCTCCATCGCGTCATTTTTATCAATTTCGCTGTTTAGGACTTTGGCAAAGGCTTCGATTTTCCTGAAGTCATATGGGATTTTTCCTTGTAATGGAACGTTATATTCTCTTGTTGGAAATTCTGAGGCTTTTCTCGCCAGAACAAGCCAATCATAGTTTTTCTCGATTTTTCCTTCTTTAACAACGGGTGGTGTTATGCGTTCAAATATTCCTTTGTAATCGCTCTTTACTTCTATTGACATGACCCAGAAGGGCAGATAAACCAAAGCTTTTTCTATAATTTTTGATTTTTTAGCTAGGTCCGAAGGTTTTAGGAAGCCTGCGCGCATCCAGTTTTTGATTAGTTCTTCAATTTGCGTTGGGTCATACTTGTTTAATAGCATAGAATGTTCAAATGTGAAAGCTTGTCCGGTTTCGATGACGATTGTGTAGCCGCAGTATTTGCATGTTGCTATTATTTCGCCTGGTTCAAAGGGTATTGGTGCTCCGCAATGGGAACATCTTATTTCTTGAACTATGGACATGTTTAGGCCTTCGGTTTTTCTCTCTTTAGTATTTCTCTTGCAACGATGACGCCTGATGCTGAGGCTTGGACGAGTCCTCTTGTGACGCCTGCTCCGTCGCCGATGGTGAACAAGTTGTGGATTTTGGTTTCGAGGCAGTTGCTTAACTGTAGTCTTGAGGAGTAAAATTTTACTTCGACACCGTATAGGAGCGTGTCCCTTGAATGGATGCCTGGAGCCATTCTGTCCAAAACTTGAAGCATTTCCCTAATGTCAGCGAGGTAGCGATAAGGCAGAACAAAGCTTAGGTCGCCTGGTGTGGCGTTCTTCAATGTGGGAGTTACTACGCTTCTTGCAATTCTTTCGGGTGTTGATCGTCTTCCAGCTTCCAGATCGCCTAGACGTTGTATTAGTATGCCTCCGCTGAGCAGGTTTGAAAGTCTTGCGACGTATTTTCCGTAGGCTATTGGTTCTTT
>CAYZEP010000106.1:0-2212 GCA_964477645.1 uncultured Candidatus Bathyarchaeia archaeon
TCAAAACTTGCAACTGTTCCCTAGCTTGTTTTTGCCGCTTCTTCTTCTCGCTTGACCGGCTCCAACTCCAAAGCCACCCTGCCCCAAACAATATTGTGCCTTCG
Source organism: uncultured Candidatus Bathyarchaeia archaeon (assembly GCA_964477645.1). Lineage (GTDB taxonomy): Archaea > Thermoproteota > Bathyarchaeia > Bathyarchaeales > Bathycorpusculaceae > CAYZEP01. Next base: position 105 of record CAYZEP010000106.1, read on the forward strand.
GGAATGAGTAGCCAAAGGTTTTGCAAGTGAATGTTCAGGAGTATTATGTCCCAGTTGAAAAAGCGAGTGGTTATGTAGCTGATTATGGCGCCAATTAGGAGTGTGATGCCGAAGTATTTTATAACTTTGAATAAGCCTCGGATTTCTATGGCTACACGCTGTTCCTGCTTCGCCATTATTTCACCACTTCTTTTGTGATAATAAACATCTATTTTCTCACAATTCCGCAAGTTTTCGGAACAGTTTCCGATTTCTCTTCAAAACTCTGTAAGCACAAATTAAAAACCATTCTTTTTGCATATTTACATCTGCTGCATCATCGTTGGAATAAAGAACTGTTCTAGTGTTATCATCCTGAGCAACCATTATTTTACCACTGTCTTTTCTATAACTTTCGTATCCTTCAACAATATAATATTGTTTAACGCTTCAAGTTGACTTTGCAAATTTTTTATCTGAGTCTCTTTTGTTGAAACCAATTTCTGCGACTCATCTAGCGCTTCTTGAAGGCTGTTTAAGCCAGTATTTTTGCTTGCCTCTGCATATTTCTGTTTATATTCTAAGGCTTGCTGTTGTGCTAGAGAAATCGTTTCCCTTGCGTATTGTTCAACTTGAGCTTTTTCCTGCAAAGCTAAAACCTTTTCTTTGTTAGCTCGTATTTTGCTAATTATCGTGATTCCAGCCGTACACAGCGAAGCACTTGTTGCTATGACAGCTATTGGGTTTTCGTTGACATATTTCATTATACCATTGAAAAAGCCACTTAAATCTGGAATTTGAAAATTGCTTATCCTAGTGGGAATTGGAGAAAGAAATGCCAAGATGGGTTCTCGATAACTGTAGATGCCGTAGCCGATTAACCCGAAGACGATGCCCCAGAATATGACTGCTTTCCAATTAACTGTCTGTGTTTTCGAAGTTGAAGTTGGTGCAAATTGTAAACTCAAAAGATCCAACCTCTTCAAGCTATAATATTCGGTATAAGTTTAACTGCCCCAGTTTTGTCTCAGCCAATCGACAAAGAGGTCATAACTAGAACAGTATGTTGGACTTGTCGATACGCTAAATGTAGGTCTGTTGGTTCTGCGATCTACTTGGATCATAGGTGTTGGTTTATCTCGCCACTTGTCAGGTGGATTCCAAACAACATTGCCTCTTGCATCATATTGCAGGTCAACCCATGTTGGTATGAAGAGACATTTGTTTAAACCATACCAGCCAAGCATGCTGTAGGTTTCTGGAAAATGTTTTGTCATGAATTTATCTCTGCCCTGTTCTGTCTGCAAGTCCATTCCTTGACTAAGTAGGTTTTGAGCGACAGCGTCATATTTTGTGAGAACGACACACATGGCTTTAATTGGTATCTCTTTTGCTTCTTTTTCTTTATAATCGCAGACTCTTTCAACTATGTGGCTGAGGTTGACATCTGCAATGTAAAAAAGATTTTCTGGTTGCCCTTCAAGTGGCGTGACGCTTGCAGCACTCATTACAAGGACTATGCCTGTTGCTCTGAAAATTTTGTTATATAATTCATTTGCAACGGGATTGCTTTTTGCAATATTCCATTGCCCTGAACTGATTTGTTCAATGCTTGCGGCAACATCTTCGCCTGCAACATCAATGATGGGTAAATGAACGTTTTTTTCGCCACTGAAACGTTTAGGAAATTTTATGCTCATATCCGCTTCAAATGCAAGTCCTTGAGGTGTGGGCAGTGGAAATTTGCCCTCTCGCATTTCTGCTGCGGCTGTTCTTTGACCGCTAATTCTAGTGGTTTCATCTAAGCCGAAAGCACCATATTCGTGGACACGATATTTTAATAGTCCTTTTAGAGCTAAGTCGACAAGTCTAATGTGTAGTCCGCCAATGAATGTGCTTTTTCCGCTTCGTCTAACTCCTAAAACGCTTATTCGCGGTTCTAATGGTGAAAACTCTTGTATTTTTAGTTTCGTTAAGTCCATTAGAGAATGTACTTGTTTTTTAAAAGTTTGAGTCAATTTTACTCTGCCTCTTGTAGGTCTTCTTTTTTAGGCGGTTCATTTTGAACTAAAGGCATAGGTGTTGGGGCAGGAGCAGGCTGTTTAATTGTGTCTATATGTGTGGATGTT
>CAYZEP010000107.1:0-2187 GCA_964477645.1 uncultured Candidatus Bathyarchaeia archaeon
GCAGTTCGATTTCGATGAGTGAAAATTCTTCAACTGTTTTGTTGTATTCTGTGTTTAGCTTTTCCATTGCAGCAACATCGGGGTCTTTTTCATAGGCTTTTCTTTCTCCTTCGTATTCCCGCTGATAGCCTGCAAGATTGCTCCACGCTGTTTCGTAGTCTGACAAACCAAACAGTTCGTCTAGGCGTGTTTGTCTTTCTCTTGGTCGAGCGTTTAGAAGTTCTTTTAAGTGTTCTTGTCTAACCCACACTATCTCACGGAAAAGCTCCTTTTCTAAGCCTGTTATTGCTTTAAGCTGTTCAGCCACTGCTTCGCTGTTAGTACTTGCGATTAGGTTTTCGTCTTCGAAGAGTTTTAGTTCATCAAAATTCTGACCTATGCCTTTTCCACGTATCTTAAGCTCTCTAGAGATTTTGTAGCTTTTCCCATTTTGAATGAATTGAACAGTGACTTTCCCGTTGTTTGCGCCTTCACGCAGGAGATAATCATAGCTTCTGCCAATTGGGTCTCCGAACAACGCGAAGTCTATAGCGTAAAGAATGCTGGATTTTCCGCAGCCTAATCCACCGACTAGACAGTTAAAGCCTTTTGCGAAGGGCACTGTCGATTTTACGTGAGAGCGAATGTTTTCTAGATGTACGATTTCGATTTTCATTTTAGGAGCCCCTCTATGGTTTGTTTCACTTTTTCCTCTTGCTTTTTGGTTAGTGGTTCAATTAGGCTGACTGCGATGCGAGCTATTTTTTCGGCTTCCTCACGACTGTGGCGTTCGGAGAAGATTTGTAGGAAGTATTCGAAGGCTTTTGTTTTCAAGTCTTTGAATTCACTTTCAAATATTGAGCGAACAATTTCCTCTGAAACCTCTGTTTCACGTAACAGAACAATGGGGTGCACGAGCAAGGCCCTTTCAGCGGCGCTTCTAATCTGGGCGATGTCTACTTCTGCACGGCTTGCTTCAGCAGGCAAGGCGCCCTTCAATACTGGAATGATTATTGCTCCGTCTTCGTCGGCTCCTTTAACTAGTTGAACAGCTAATTCCGTGATTTTTGAAGAAGTTTCGCCTGTGAAATCTTGTTCTATGAGGACGAATTTGCGCGTGGATTCTAGCGTTATGAATTCTGGTGAAATTGTGCCTTTTTCGCCCACTTTAACGTGATAGAAGCCTTTCTTGGTTTTGGCTTCATCGTAGTTTACGGTTTCTGTGCATCCGCTGTAGACTAGCAGTCCTGTTTTGAATTTTTCCTTGTAAGGTGTGTGTACGTGTCCAGCAGCGTAATAGTTGAAGCCTTCTGGTATGAGCTCGGGTGGGGCTTCGGCTTCCATGTACGGGGGTTTGACGCTTGGAAGGTCTAAGGCCATGTGGAAGACGAAGATGTTGAATAGGGTTGTGTCTGGTGTTGGCTTGTTTTGTTCCATGAAAGCTGGAAGTGCCTCTTCAGTTTTGCGTCTTGTTCTGAAGTTTGGCACGCCGTAAACGTAGCAGCAGTCTGGCTTGTGCCAGCATGCACCCTCGTGTCTTGGCAGATGATAAATCAACCCAGCACTGTCCAGAGGGTTCAGAATGGTGCCGGTGACAACGTTAGGTGCTGAATCATGCGAACCGTCAACAGTCAAAACTGGAATTCCAGCTTCGCGCAGGCGGCTGAAGTTTTTGATGGTGTTTTCCAATGTAACATTAGACGGCCGCGCGTGATTGAACAAATCTCCAGCAATAATCATGAAGTCTGGCTTTAGCTCGATGGTTTTGTCGACTAATTCTTGAAAAGCCTTGTCGAAGTCTTCGCGTCTGGCTTCTAAGCCATACTGCGAATAGCCTAAATGTAAATCCGCAGCATGAATAAAACTGAACGCTTTCAAATCTTCTCTCCTACCTGTGTTGGATTACTAACGCGTAGATTAGTTAAAGCCACCTGTTTTAAGTATTTAACGACCAAAAGATGCAGCGCTACACAATTGGCTTGTTGTCTTTAGAGGTGGTCATCTTTTTATTTCTCTGAAGCGCGCCACACTTCTTTATGCTCAAAACGAGCGAAAATTAAGCGAATTTAACCTTTCAAATTGCAGTGCGGGGGAATAGGTTTAAACTTTGGTTTAAATTCTCGGTTTTTGCATTGATCTGGCACTAACAAAACTTAAGTTTCTCATCTCATTTAAGAACTTGGATTAGTGGAGCACTATGTGCCTTGA
>CAYZEP010000108.1:0-2065 GCA_964477645.1 uncultured Candidatus Bathyarchaeia archaeon
GAAAGTGAAGAGGGCTGTCGAAAACATTTTCGGCAGCATTCCTACGCAAATAAAGTCTTTACATAAGGGAAAACTCTTGGTTGCTGAGGCAGAAGGACTGGAAGCGCTTACCAAACTCTACAATTTGTTGCGCAGAGAACGTATCCGTGACGCTGCTAGAGTAGCTCTTTTAGAAGGATTGAACGGAAGAACCATTAGTTTCTGCTTAAACAAACAAGTTGCCTATGTGGGACACATTTCCTTTTCCAAGGCAGTTGCGGAATCACCTTTAGGACCGATAAGAGTTCAGATAAAATGTGAAGACCCACGACAACTTATTAACTGGCTTGTCCGAAAAACAATGTAAGGTGAGGTAATTGAGTTTGAACAAAGTTTATGAATATATCGATGCGCATGCTGACGATTTTGTTGTAAACCTTGTTAAGCTAATTGAACAACCTAGTGTTTCAGCAAAAGGCGAAGGAATGCAGGAGTGCGCTGAACTCGTAGAGAAAATGATGCATGAAGTGGGGCTTTCAACAAAAATTATTCACGAGGAAAAAGGAAATCCAGTTGTTTGCGGAGAAATCAAGTCAAAGAAATCCAGAAAAACTCTTCTATTTTATGACCATTACGATGTGCAGCCGCCTGAGCCTCTTGAAAAATGGAAATATGAACCATTTAGTGGCAAAATATCTGGCGGAAAAATTTATGGCAGAGGCGCATCTGATAACAAAGGTAATTTTGTCTCCCGATTAAACGCTGTTCAAACATTGTTAGAGGTTACAGGCAAGGTGCCTGTTAACGTAAAGTTTTTCGTTGAAGGAGAAGAAGAGATTGGAAGCCCACATCTTGAACCAATAATAAAGAAATATAAAGATCTATTTTCTGCAGACGCGGCAATTTGGGAATTTGGTGGAACAGATACGCGTGGAAGACCGCTTCTTCACTTGGGATTAAAAGGAGTTTTATCTGTAGAACTAAGAGTCAGGGGTGCTCTTAAGGATGTTCATTCTGCAAATGCGCCCTTAATACCGAATCCAGCTTGGCGTCTTATTTGGGCATTGAGCCATTTGAAGAACAGGGAAGAAAACATTTTGATCGAAGGCTTTTACGAAAATGTGCTGAAGCCCTCCTCTGAGGAAATTACATATTTGAAGAATATTCCAACTGAAGATGAAGAGACAAAGAAAGAACTGGGCATAAAGACGTTTTTGCATGGTAAATCTGGTTTAGAAGCTCTAAAAGCATTATTGTATCAGCCTACATGCACTATTAATGGTTTCATATCTGGATATACTGGCAAAGGCTCCAAAACAGTTTTGCCACACGAAGCCACGGTAAAACTTGACTTTCGGCTAGTGCCAAATCAAAACTCTAGCGAAATTTTCCAAAAACTTGTTACGCATTTGAAAAAGCAGGGGTTTGGAGATTTAGAGATAATTGAACATGGTTCGACTGATCCAACGAGAACACCGATTACTGATCCCTTTGTGACATTGACTGCAAAAACTGCTGAGAAAGTTTACGGCAAAAAAGCTGTGATTTATCCCACAAGTGCGGGTTCTGGTCCCATGCACTTATTCCGCAACTTCTTTGGATATCCAGTTGTTTCAGTAGGATGCAGTCATCCAGAGTCTAACACTCACGCACCTAACGAGAACTTACAGATTAAAAGTTATGTTAAGGGAATAAAATTCATGGCTACTTTGCTCACTGATTTTGCCTCCTCATGATTGGTGCAGCTTTTGTCTGTAAAAGCAACCGTAACCCCTAAAGGCGCTGTTTTGCTTGGAAAATACATTGCTTGCGACGCTTTTGATGAGTCTAAACCATTAAGGGTTGTTACTCACGCTCATGCAGATCACACAATAGGTTTGCAGCATAGTCTACGAACATGCGAGAAAAATTTGATGACCAAAGCCACGAAGGATTTAATTGATGTTATGCGAGGACCGCTATTTCTGATGGGCGGTTTGGTGGAAACGCTTGAATATGACAGAACCATGCAGTATGAGGAAGAGCGTGTAACGTTTTTTCCCGCTGATCACATCCTTGGTGCAGCTCAGGTGCTTGTGGAAGATGC
>CAYZEP010000109.1:0-2061 GCA_964477645.1 uncultured Candidatus Bathyarchaeia archaeon
AACCGATACATTCCACAACTTTAAATCATTAACAATATACGGAACGTTTCTTTTCATATTGGGCTTTTTTGCGTTTGTAAGATTTCCAATCACGATTGGAAATATAACTGAGATTCTCTCTATTCCGCTCTATGGTGCAATAGGATATTTAACTCACTTGAAGGTTGACAAAATCTGGTAAGTTTTTAAGTTTATAAATCTTGAAGACTTTCACTAAAGAAAGGTGCTTTGAATGATCATTGAAATCCTTGCAGTATTAGCTCTTCTCGCAGGAATTGCCATTTTAGCATACTCTAGCGGCAAAGCGGTTGAGCACTCGGTAAGCATAGCTTCGAGTCTTGGGGTTTCGCCTCTTCTTATAGGCCTAGTAATAGTATCGTTGGGCACAGATTTGCCAGAGATTTTCAATTCCATCATCTCATGGGGGATGGGCCACGGAGACATAAGTGTGGGAGACTGCTTCGGATCCATTCTCGCCCAAATAACTTTGATTGTAGGGCTTCTTGCTTTGCTAGGAGGAACGTTTAAGGTTAAGAGAGACGAGATAATCGTCATCGGAGCATGCGAATTATTAGCACTCATTGCCGCGATTTCGATTGTTGAAAAGGGATATATTTCAAGAATGAATGCTATCTTCTTGGTAGTTTCTTGGCCTCTTCTTATGCTGATCATAAAAAACATCATGAAGAAAGACTATTCAAAACAACATACTGGCAGAAGGTTGTATCATCATGTTGCGATAGCTGTTATAGGTTATACTGGAGTTGCGATTGGAGCCTACATCGTGATCAATTCAGTGATCATCCTATCAGAAGCATTGAAAATTCATGAGTATCTCATCAGCTTCTTTGTAGTCGCCATCGGGACCTCCCTCCCAGAACTAGTTGTTGACTTAACAGCCATTCGCAAAAAGCAATACGAAATCGCTATAGGGGACGCCGTAGGAAGCTGCCTTGTTGACGCTTGTTTGGCCATCGGGATAGGTCCTTTAATTTTTCCCAACCTCGTGTCGGGAAGACTTGCCGAAACCACTGGTTTATACGCGTTGTTCGCTTCTTTTGTTGTTATATTGACGCTTGCTCTGAGGCAACGGCTCGACAAGAAAGCAGGAGTATTATTCATTGTCATCTACGGACTTTCCTACGCATTTGCAATGCTCTACGTTCCAACATGAAGAAACCAGCAAATTCCGTTAACATCAGAAAGTTTTATTTGCACGCTGACTTCTATTCGAGAACAAAAATTCTTTAAGCTGAATAGTCAATTAAAGGTAAAAAAAGGTTAAGATTGATGGATCCAGTTACGCTCGCGCTTATCCTTGGCGGCTCAATAATTGTGATCGGTTTTTTAGGCAATTATCTATTTGAGCGTACGGGTTTACCAGACATGCTTTTGCTCATAATTTTGGGACTGCTTATAGGACCTGTGACTGGCTTAGTGAGTTCTTCTTCGATAATGAGCTTGGCTCCATATTTAGCTGCTTTGGCCCTTGTTTTCATTTTGTTTGATGGTGGAATGGTGATGAACATTTACCGTGTTTTCTCCGAAAGTCCACGAGCTGCGGTTCTCGCTGTAGTGGGTTTTACGCTGAGCGTTACTGCAATAACTCTCTTTATGATGTATCTCGTTATTCCCGAAAAGCCGCTGTTATACTCTCTGCTGTTCGGAACAATTCTTGGAGGCAGCAGTAGCATAGCAGTAATTTCCTTAGCTTCTAGGATTAAAGTAAGCGAAAAGTGTTCAACCATTTTAAGCATCGAATCTGCAATTACCGACATCTTATGCATAGTTTTCTCTCTGGCAGTAATCGAAATAATATTGAAAGGAGTTCCTGTTGATTTCACGTCAATCGGCCAATCCATAGCAAGTAGATTTTCAACAGGAATAGTGTTCGGGATAATCTTCGGCGTAATCTGGTTAAGTGTACTGAAAAGAATTGCAAAGGCATCTTATGCGTACATGCTAACCTTGGCTGTTGTGCTTTTGGCTTACGCTTTTTCAGAATTCTTAGGTGGAAGCGGTTCGCTTTGTTGCCTTCTCTTCGGCATCATGCTGGGTAAC
>CAYZEP010000110.1:0-2058 GCA_964477645.1 uncultured Candidatus Bathyarchaeia archaeon
ATCCCGACTTGCCCGCTCAAACTCTAACATTCTCGGCAAGCAATCTCCCCCCAGGGGCTACCTTTAATCCTACTACTCGCGTCTTTAGCTGGACTCCCACCTCTGGGCAGGTTGGAGTCTATTCTGGCGTCCATTTTGAGGTGAGTGATGGGTCTCTAACGGACAGCGAAGATATTACTATCACCGTCACAGCGCCTTCATCTCCAGTCGGAGGCTACTCAATCTCGCTAATCAAGCAAACTCCAGCATCTCATACAACCGTCTATGCAATGCTAATCGTCCTATTCGGTGCAGTATTAACCCTTACAAAACGCAAAAGAAAATAGATACGAACCGTATCATTTTTTTCTCAACGCGTCGAAGAACACTCTGGAGACTATCTAAGAATGGCTAGAAAGAAAAGGGAAACCGCACAGCAAAAAACATGGATACTGTCAAAAAAACATTTGGTACCGATTTTAATAGTTCTTACCTTAGTAATAACATTATGTTCCGTTGTGTTCTTCTTGTTTCTTAAGCCATCTGAACTTGCATTCCCTCTAAGCGCAGCAATAATCGATCAGTTAGGAGAATCAGACCCTTTATTGTCAAATTCTACATTTGTCGAAAGCGTGACCAACCTTCTGGAGAGTCGTAATTTCACAGTGACATATTACAATAAAACACTAGATGTTAGTTTCTTCAAAAGACTCGCTGAATACAATTATGGGATAATAGTATTGAGGGTTCATTCTGCATTGAGAGAAGACAACTCAACAGTAGACCTATTCACGTCCGAAAAATATGATCCCAACAAATATAGTAGTGAACAAGAAAGGGAGCTTATAACAGTAGGTGAATATTTATACAGTCCTGGAAAATACTACTTCGCTATTACATCCCATTTCATAAGAAATTTAGAAGGGCGCTTCCCGAAAAGTATAATAATAGCTATGGGTTGCTGGAGTCTGAAACCAAAATGCGAACAAATTGCTATGGCATTTCGTGATAAGGGAGCCAAAGCGTATATTGGATGGACAGACATTGTTTTACCCAAGGACACAGACCATGAAACCGCTAGGTTTCTAGAAATGTTTCTGGATAAAAATAAGACGTTAGATAGCGCTGTAACAACAGGCCGCCATACTTATTATTATCATGATCCCAAAACCAACGAAACAGTAACAAGTCAAATGGAATTCTATCCACTATCAGAAAGGAATTTAAAGATATCTGATTTAATTGCAGAAGCAAAAGGCTCCAAAACTTTAGCGTCATTTAATAATTTTGGCCAGTGTTCTTTTTTAATCGTCAACATCAATTTTAAATCAAAAGACTTTTTAACGGACTAAACCAAGGCCAAATGCCAATTGTTGGTAGCGTTTTGAAACTACTGCGTGAAGCTGATTTCGCAGATGGTCACCCAGTGGATTGGTTTTCTGCAGTTTACCGACGTCTTCTGCTAACTTTTTATCTTCCAAAACCTCTGTTATCCACTTTTCAAAATCTCCCCGATAAAGATGAAACTCGAGCGATTTCACGTTTACTTGATTTATTTTTTCCATAAACTCTTTCAAGGATGTTGCACTTTCACCCGTGTAGTTTCCGATAGATGTAAAGAAGTAGAATGCTTTTTCTCTCGGAAGCGTCCTAAGGATTTTGGAATTCACTTCCTCTTTCAAGGTTTGTCTTCTCCTATCTTATTATGTTTTTCTTTTATAAATGTTAACTTTTTCGAGTTATTAACTATTGAAAATTGAGTTTCTTTAAATTTCTTCGTCAATATTGACGTACGAATCCTTAAAACACCGGGCAAGGGAGCAACTGAATTAGCGATAAATGTGTGCAAGCTTTCCTGACTCTCTGCAACAACCTTCGCAATTATTTGTAGTTCTTCTGATAGTGATGTGTAAACTTCTAGGACTTGTGGTGCCGAGCCGAGGGTTTCTGCAACTTTCTCGCTTTCTTTAGGGTCTGTGTAAATTGTCATTATGGCTGTGATGTTTTTTGCTCCAGCCTTTTCGGCATCTATCAAAGCTGTATATTTCTTGATTATTCCATTCTGCTCCATTCTTTTTA
>CAYZEP010000111.1:0-2018 GCA_964477645.1 uncultured Candidatus Bathyarchaeia archaeon
GGTTTAATGCTTTGGCTATTCCCTCTAAAGTTTTATCGTCAAAGGTTGGGCCTAGTCCACCTGTTGTTATTATGAACCGAGGTTTTCGCTTTAGGGCTTCGCGTATAACCTTTACAATTTCATCAACATCATCAGCGACAACTGTTATTCGTTTCACCATCATTCCTAACGAGGTGGCACGTCTAGCCAGCCAATGTGCGTTTGTGTTCAATGTTTTGCCTATTAACAGTTCGTTACCCACGCAGACTATTTCTATTTGCCGATTCAAATTCCCACGTTTCCACCTTAAGCGTTAAAAAATAAGACTAGTTCGCCCTTTTTATGCTGTTTGCTGACTTACCATCTAAAAAGCTAGGGGCGTAGTCTATTTTTTCTTGCTAAGCCACCATTTCAAGTATTCTTTTTTCTGCTTTTCCTGCTCTTCTTCCTTAGTTTCAAATGAAGGTCTCAGCTTCTCTCTTAATTCCATCAGTTCTTGTTGCGTTACAGACAGCCCGCAACTTTTGCACACGTAGTGCTTGGTGGCTATCATGTACTGCATTTCGCCACCACATTCCGGGCAATATGGCATTTTAATCACTCTTTTCTGTCTTTAGAAGTGAATATCTTTGAGAAATAGCTTTCGCTTATTTACTCGCTTACTCCTTTTCTCGGCGCATTTCTGAAGTTATCTAGGATTAAGTGTCAAAACATAGATGAGTTCGTTCTCGCCTTCTGCAAACAGGTCCGCCAGGACTGCTACCTTCTTGAAACCGACTTTTTCATAGAGCTTCTTCGCTGGCTCATTATCATCGCCAGTGGTGACCAGTACTCTCCTTAGAGTGTGATCGTCTTTTGCAAAGAATTGTTTCATGTCTTCAATGACTGTTCGAAGGAGCCTTTTTCCTAGACCTCTACCTCTGAAGCCCTCGTCAATCCAAAAGTCGACAATTTCCGTTAAGCCATGATGTTTCTCTTCAACAACATTCCAGAATGCAGCACCTACAACTTTTTCCTCGTCTTTGACGACTTTTATGTGGTGGTAATCAAAGAAAGACTCTACAAACCAGCCAGCTTCTTCTCGATTGTGATACAAGTGCGGCGAACTGTAGATTCCTATCAGACTGTCAACATCATTGGTACTAGCATTCACTATCCTCATGTTCATGTTCCAGTATTTGTTATGAAGAAACCTTAAACTTATCCATCAATAGGCTCTAAGCGCGCCAAGGAGATTACAAGTCTATTTTGTGTCTCTCTATTATAGTGGTTTTTACCTCATTCGATTTCGTTTGACCTTCTTACCGATCAGTTCAATCCAAACACCATCTGGGTCCCTGACAAACGCTAAAGTATATCCACCCTCATCCCAAGGCTGAACAGCTGAAGTCGCACCGCCTGCCAGTACTTTCTCGTAGCTTCTTCGAACATCCTCGCACCAGAACGCAAGGTGATCCAACTCAGAACCTTCCACATATTCCTCATAGAACTTCTTCCCAGGCGGGTAGTAGTTCAATTCCAACATCTGTTCAGAACCTTTGCTTCTCAACTGCACAAATATACCGCCTGCTCGCATTCTTCCCCTTTGTACTTCTTTCATACCCATAGTTCTCGTGTAGAATTCAATGGAGCTTTTCATATCCCTAACCCTGATGCCTGTGTATGTAAACTTCATTCGATTTTCGTCCTTGCTGCAACAGAAGCCAAAGGTTTCTAATAAAGACCTCAATAAGTTTAATGCAAAACTTCGTTGCTATTGCTGAGATATTTCCACGAGACTGTTTACTTTCTTTACAGCTTCCAAGGCAACTTCAATCATTTTCTCATCTGGCTTTCTTGTTGTTAAGTATTGAAGCCCCAAACCCGGTGCTAATAAGACCTTCATAATTTTTGACTTCTTGTATCTATCGCTAAGCCTCAAAACCTCATAGGAAACGGCGCCAATTACCGGAATAAGAAGAACCCTATAAGCTAGTCTCATAGCGAACCCTAAATCTGGCATGATTGAGAAAAACAGAATGCTAATTAAAGCAACGATG
>CAYZEP010000112.1:0-2018 GCA_964477645.1 uncultured Candidatus Bathyarchaeia archaeon
AAAAACTAGAGGGGCCCGTAGCTCAGTAAGGATAGAGCACCGGGCTTTTAAGCAAATAGAATTGCAAAGAAACCCGGGGGTCCCGGGTTCAATTCCCGGCGGGCCCGTTTCATAGATCTCTTTGTGTTTAACATTTTTGTAGAAAAAACTAAGGTCTTACCAAATAGAGACGCATCTTCTTTAGTAATATTTGTGATTACGGAATATTTGTTAAAGAATTCTGCATTAATTTAATATGTTTGATGACGATGGATGCCAAGCTAAAAAGGTTAGCTGTAACGCTTACAATAACTATGATTTTCTTGAGTTTTACACTGGCAAATGTGAAAGTTGCTTTTTCAAGCGACACTAGTGGAAAAATCGACCTTTTTACACAAAAAGCCCCCTACAACGGAAAAGGTCCAAACATGCCAAGCGACGCATTCGGTCCTGGGGAAGAGGTTGAAATTTACGCTTTAGTAACCTACAGAGACTCGCCAGTGGAAGGTTATCTCGTTGCCTTTGAAGCTTCAGGGCCTCAAGACCCCGTTGAAAATATTACGATAGTCAGAACAGCCCTTACGAACGAAGATGGAATAGCGATGATAAGTTTTCGAATAGCAGTTTTAAATACAACGACATTTGGTGAATGGATGGTTCTTGGAAACGTAATGATTGGAGATTCGATATTTCAAGATGTGGTTTCGTTCAAAGTTGGATGGATTGTGCAGATAGTTTCGATGAGAACCGTGAATGAGAATCTCATAGAACAAACGAAATTTACGAGAGGAAGCCTTGTAGGAATAGAGGTAGTATTGCAGAACATCGCCCTGACTGAAGAGAGCGTGACGCTTGCAATCACAATTCATGATCACTTAAACGTTTTGATCAACTCAACAGAGATAAACAATTTCGTGGTGCAACCCAACGGAACTCTTGTTTATGCTTATCGTTTTCTATCTATCCCAAGAAGCGCGCTTCTAGGCGAGGCTGTTGCTTATGCGTGTGCATATACTGCTCCAGTAAGTATGGGTGGAGTTCCATGCTGCCTAGAAGCTTCAAGGCACTTCTTGATTGTGAATCGCGACATAGCTATCTTGAACGTGCAACCATCTCCTACAGTTGTACTTAGAGGAGGGACGATTAAGATTGATGTCAACGTTAAGAATAAGGGAGAAGAAATCGAATCCTTCAATGTCAGCACATACTACAATGAAACGCTAGCCGGCACTTCATTCATTGTTGGTTTGCAGCCAGGCTTGAACACAACAATAAGCTTTATTTGGAATACAAGCCTTGTGCTGGAAGGCTTTTATCAGATAAGTGCTTCAGCGAGTCCTGTTCCAAATGAAATTGATCTTTCAGACAACACCTTTGTTGACGGTGTTGTAGAAGTTTTGGCTCGACCCCCAATTCATGATGTTTCAGTTTTAAGCGTTATTCCATCCTCCACCTTCGTGTACATTGGTGAAACTGTAGACATTAATGTTATTGTCAAAAATTATGGCATTTATGCTGAATCGTTTAATATTACTGCTTTCTGCAACTCTACCGCTATTGAGACACTGCCTGTTGAAAACCTAGAACCTAACGCCGAAAGGACGCTGCTCTTCCATTGGAATACGCAAAATATTGCGGAAGGAAATTACACTTTAAGAGCTTCGGCTAGCGTGGTTCCCGGCGAAGAAAATCTCGAAAACAACAGTTATGTTGACGGTGTTGTAGAAGTCATCAAGGGTCCAAAAGAATGGCTTGTCCCAGATTGGTTCTACTGGCTTTTGCCATTGGTCTTGGCTGTGATAGTTTTGTTAATTGTTTGGCTTTATCTTCGAAAAAGAAGAAAGAAAGCTGGAGAGGCATTTTATTCGGGCTGGACTGCTTGGTATTACGGTTATGATTTGCGAAGTAAAAAACGCAAAATTTAGAATTTTTTCAAAAAAATAATAGTGATGGAAGCCTTCTCCTTTCTCCCGCTTAGGCTAAAACTGTATATGATTGAATCTTAATAAAATGCTTGCTGTTTACGTCGTCATATATCA
>CAYZEP010000113.1:0-1970 GCA_964477645.1 uncultured Candidatus Bathyarchaeia archaeon
GTCACAGGATAAGCGCATTCTATCATGCTGATTAACTCTTTCTCTTTTCTGTCGTAAAATGCGGATTCAAGAATCAAATGTCTTGCAATTCGTTTTTGTTTTCCGTTTTCAGACCTTTTTCCTCGATGACTCACAGTCACACCGCACAATTTTTTCAATGGCGATGAGTTGAATTTTTAGAAGTTGCTAATTTCTTGTATAGTGTCTTACTTTATAAGATTTTCCCCTAAAAAATATTTGTTAGAAAAGCTTTTATACAAAGACTGTATAGGCTTTATACAACAAACGGCGACCTAGATGAAAAACCAAAGTTTACCTTCCCCCTACAAAGTAAATTTTAAAAATGATTCAAAACTGAAGACGTTTGATTGTTTCTCTGTGAGAGAGACACAAGACTTCTATAAAGGACACCCTTTCCAAGCATTTACGGTTAAGTTTCCGCAAGGCTACAGCCTAGAATTAACAATTGCCCAACACAAAAGCGGCAAAGTAACCGTGCACCAATCAATATCCAAAATGGTTGGCTTCTTCAATTTTAAAAAGATGAAGATTGAAAGCGGATTACGTGATCCTTTCGACACTTCGATGATGGATAAGCTCAACAAGGTTTTGTGGAAGGAGGATTGTGTGTGAGTTCTCAACAAAAATCAAAAAGGTTGAAAGCTGAAATGAGCGGTTTTGAAGGAAAGGAAAAGCAACTTGCAGAACGAATGAAAGAACATGGTTATACTCTCTATCGAGTCTGCCACTTCAAAAATTTTGACCGCATTCATTTCGGCATCGAAAATTTGAACTTTTCTTTAAATCTCAGGGGAAAAGTTAGCGAGTTGGCTTTGGATACTCTCATAGAAGCTTGTATTGGAAAGGGGGTTGAAAGCTAAATGAAATGTGAAAATTGTCCCTGCTATGCCTATGGTTGCATTTACATTTTTAATGGAGACATTTGTCCCCACGGAGTTGACAATCGCTTAATCAAAAAAAGAGGGTGAAAGCTAAATGAGTGGTTTTAAAAAGGAGTCTTATTGGGTTTGTCCACACTGCGAAGCCCTAGTTCCAGACGATTTGGATGTTTGCCCAGAATGTGGCTATTCAGAAGCGGTTGATGACTTGGAAGTGGAAGGTTAATGCAGAAAGAAAAATCTTCACGAATGTTCACTTTCATAACAGAAACTTGGAATCCTCTCGGCGGCAAATGCCCACATGCCTGCGTTTACTGTTGGGCGAATGTCCTCAAAAATCGCTATAATTTCAAGAAATATATGGGAAAACCGTTTATTATAGAAAACGAGTTAAAACGCAATTTTAGGGACGGAAGTTTCGTTTTTGCCTGCGACATGACTGATTTGTTAGCAAAAAATGTTCCGAACACATATATTGAAACAATTTTAGCCTATATTAAAACTCAGAAATGTTTCTTCTTACTTGAAACCAAAAATCCAGAAAGATACTTAAATTTCTTGAACCACATACCTTTAACTGTTTATCTTGGAACAACAATCGAATCAAACAGAAACTACCCAAAAATCAGCAAAGCACCTTCACAACATAACCGCATAAAAGCAATGATAACGCTCTCTTTCATACAACAAAATCCCTTGTTTCTATCCATTGAACCCATTTTAGACTTCGACTTAGACGTTTTTGTCCAAATTATTAAACGGATTAAGCCTTGGGCCGTGGCTGTGGGCTATGACAACTACAACCATAAGCTTCCAGAACCAGCCTTAGCCAAAACCATGCAACTAATCGAAGCATTAGAAAAATTCACAATTGTTTATCGAAAAACTTTGCGGAGGGCATGGGGGAAATGATCCAACATCTGACAGGCTTGGAATGTCTCTTTGGAAGGCTTATGTTAAAGGTGCAGATTTTGCGTCTGTCCGATTTATCAAGAAAAAGGAGGAACTGAAAAAGGTTGAGTAGGAAAGTTGTGAATGTCGAATTTCCCACACAGCTTGTAGAAGAGTTGG
>CAYZEP010000114.1:0-1949 GCA_964477645.1 uncultured Candidatus Bathyarchaeia archaeon
ACAGAGCGTGGAATTTATGAGTTTTTCGGCAGAACTTTTTACGCTTACCAATATGATGTAGACGCGATTAAGAGCATTATAGCAAAAATTCTCAAGTATCTGTATGACGAGGAAATGGTTGAGGTTACTGGCGAAAACATTTTAGCCACAAAATTTGGAAAGCGAGTAAGCGAACTCTACGTAGATCCAGCTTCAGCCGTTATAATACGTGATGCGTTAAGGCGAAAACCCATATACATAACAGACTTAAGCCTTCTCCACATGATTTCGCACACGCCCGACATGGGTCCAATACTGCGACCATACGCACGAGAATTAGATGAAGTGTCAGTTTTTATGGAAGAACACAAAGAAGAATTCCTAATAGATATGCCCAACGAGTGGGAAGACCACATTGCTTATGAACAATTTCTAGGAGAAGTAAAAACAGCCATGGTTTTGAAAGCCTGGATTGAAGAGAGAAGCGAAGACGAAATAATCGAAAGATTCAGAGCTCAACCAGGCGATCTTTACAGAACCATCGAAAACGCGAAATGGCTTCTTCACGCAACACATGAACTGGCAATGCTTTTCGGCAACAAGCAAGTCTTGCCGCAAACCCTTGAACTTATGGAAAGAATAGAGAAGGGAGTGAGTAAAGAACTGTTGCCGATAGTTAGATTGGAAGGAGTTGGCAGGGTTCGCGGACGCATTCTGTACAATGCGGGATACAAAACAATAGAAGACATAAAACATGCACAACTGGGAGACTTGATAAATCTGCCACTAATAGGACCAAAACTGGTGAAGAAGATTAAAGAGCAAGTTGGCGGTTTCGTGAAAAAAGAAACTTGGGAAAAACTCGAAAAAGAAGAAGACTGGAAACAAAAGGCTTTAACAGAATACTAAGTTAGACCTCTAGTCTTACGTTCCTTTATTGTCCTTTTAACTACATGTACCACTTGCTGTCTAGCAGTTCCCAAATAATTCTTCGGTTTTAAAGCCTCAGAGATTTCTTTCTCTGTAAGTTTTCTACTCACGATTTTGTCTTCTAGAAGTATTTCTTTGAAGTGCCGCCTTTCTATTTCACTTTTCACTGTCAATTTTCTAAGTAGTTCGTGAGCTTCCTGGCGGCTCATACCTTTCTTTGTTAATGCAATCATAACGGCTTCTGACATTGCGCGTCCTTGAGTCAATTCAATGTTTTTCAGCATGCGCTTTTCATCGATACGCAAATTAGCTACAATATTAGTCATCAAGAAAAGCATGTAATCAACCAAAATGCATGTTTCAGGAAGTATAAAACGTTCTGCAGAAGACTGAGTCAAATCTCGTTCATGCCACGTTATGACATCCTCCAAAACAGGAACAACCAAGCTTCTAACAATTCTAGCCAGCCCACAAACCCGCTCACACAATTCTGGATTACGCTTTTGAGACATGGTCGAACTCCCAACTTGCTTCTCAACCTCAAAAGGTTCAAAAAGCTCTCCAATTTCAGGTCTTTGCAACTCCCGAATTTCAGTGGCAAAATTATCAAGCGTAGAAGCAACCAGAGCCAGCAAGCATACAAGTTCAGCATGGCGGTCCCTCTGCACTATTTGTGTAGAAATTTCAGCGGGTTTTATTCCTAAACGTTGCATAACAAGCTCCTGAACCTTCACGGCGTTTATGCCTAAACCCGCTTGTGTGCCGACAGCGCCACTCATTTTTCCAACTAAAACACGTTCCTTGCATTGCCTAATCCTTTCAATGTGCCTAGAAATCTCTCTCATCCAAACTGCAAATTTAAAACCCAAAGTTATCGGCAAAGCGTGTTGACCGTGAGTTCTACCCATCATCAGCGTGTTCTTATACTGCAAAGATTTTTCCATTAGAACTCTCTCAAATTCATCCAGCTTCTTCTCAATCAGCTCCAATGCATCCTTCAATTGAAGCGCATTAGCCGTGTCCACAATATCGTAGCTTGT
>CAYZEP010000115.1:0-1905 GCA_964477645.1 uncultured Candidatus Bathyarchaeia archaeon
TTGAGCCTACAGCGATTATTTTTCCGTTTTGGATGGCTATTGCTTCGGCTTGTGGTTGCTTTGAATTTAATGTTATAACGTTAGCGTTTAGGATTGCAAGTGTAGCCTCTAGCATGTTCACTAGTTACGCCTAAAAAGGATAAAAACTTTAAAGCGTAGGGCTAAATCCAGTTCTGCCCAGCTTTTCTCTGTAGAACTATCCTCTTCTCATAGTTGCGTTTGTTTCTAAATCTCGGACTCGGCCTTTTCTTTTGTACAGGCTGTATTTTAGGAGTTTGGGACCTAACTTTTCCGGCTTTGGAAAGTGAACCGTGAGTCGGCATTCGAATACACCATTACATGCAAAAGCGTACAGTAACTCTTAAACCTTTTCTCAACATACCTTTCTGCAGTTGCGGGGGTCGCCGAGCATGGCCAAAGGCGCAGGCTTTGAAAATGGGATATCAGATATTTCTTACCGCTCTAACACTTTTTGTTGTGTTCCACATATGCGCTGTTCGTCTACTTCTCTGAAATGCATCTTTCTGTTTACCGCAGATTTTTACTAAGCCTTGTGCGTTTAGGTTCCTTAATTGTTTTCTTACAGTTGAACTGCTAATATCCAACCCAAGCATAAGTTGTAAGACTGTTTTTGGTTCTTCTTGTAGAGATTGAAGTATCAGTTTTCTTGTTTCTCCTTTTGCTCTGATGTGCATGTTAGGACGCCTCTTTGCTAGATGCTGAAATATCTGATCCTTAGTTGGATTTACTAACGGACCAACCTTATCATAGAATTCCTTTATCTTTTCCGCTTTTATTGAAAAGCCATAATGGTAGTGATTTCTATGCTTCTTCTTTCTGAAGGGATTCGCATACCCCAACGAATTTGCTATCGTCCAAAGCTGCTTTGCTTCGCCTTCATTGGTGTAGAAAACTGTTATCCCAGAGGCGCCTATTCCGCCTTCATCCAAAATGGCTTGACCCAAAATTGCTATGGCTATTTGCTTGTTACTCAACGCTAACGTTAACAGCTTGGGCTTATTGTTTTTCATGTTGCTACTCCTGTTCATTTATGGTTTGCACTTGCTGTAAATAAACTCTAGGTTATTTCTCGAACAAGCTATTTTCATAAGCAGTGATTTTAGCTTTGGAAGTGAAAGCTTAGTAAGAGTTATCTTGCTTAGTGACAATGCAATTTCAGAGCAGAGGTAGCCAAGCATGGCCAAAGGCGCAGAGCCGTAATAATAAGCGGCGCGGTTGCTTCAGGAGCCTGTCGCGTAGGCGTTCGTGGGTTCAAATCCCACCCTCTGCATCATACTTGATAAAGATTCGAATTAAATCGATTTAGAACCGTCTTTTGGTTGAACCTTGCCACCTTTTCGGAAACTTTATAACCATGGTCATAATAATACACGTAGGAAAATTAGGAGGATGATACATGCCTAAATACATTATAATGTGGTGCCCATTGTGTAAAAATGTCTGGGATAAGCGTGTGCGAAATCGAGAGACAAAATCTTGCCCGAGATGTCATCGACGCTTCGATTACCCAGGAATAGAACGTGGATTAGAGCAAGCTGAGCTTGAGTTTAACTCATATCCTTCATTGAAGACATGGCTTTCGCAGGCTCTGAAAATTTCTGAACAAAGTGAATCGCTGAAGGAAGTCGTTAGAAAAACTCCTAAGAACTAAAATCGACTCTGGACTTTTATATAAAAGCCTGTCCCGTAGGGGTTCGTGGGTTCAAATCCCACCCCCGCACACAAATCTCATAAAGTCAACAGTCCACGTTCTATTGTGGACGCACATGACGAAAGGAGAATATAGAGACGCAGACCGAATTAGAAGAAGCTGGGATAAAAATGCTGCAACTTTCGATGAATGGGAGGAAACCTTTTCAGGTGCAGTTCAACAACATGTGGATT
>CAYZEP010000116.1:0-1887 GCA_964477645.1 uncultured Candidatus Bathyarchaeia archaeon
TCAAAACCAGTATAGCTTTGAGGAACACCAAACGGTGGTCCGCCTGGACAGTAAGCGCAAGGCTTAGGCTGTGGACATGGGTAAGGTTTAGTCATAACTGCTACTATAGTCACGCCTGAAATTGTGCGTGTAATTTTCCTTCGCAAAAGTGGCAAGAGTTTGGTTTTTTCTTCAGCCTTAAGCATGCGTATTATTTCAGAGTTTGAAGGCACCTTCCCAAGCTGATATCTGGCAGAAACCAGTAACTTAACACGGTTAACATCGTCGCTGCTAGGCGAAGGAATACTCATCAGAGTTTCAATTATTTCTCTTAGGGCTTCGCTTGCACTCAAATTGACGGCAACCACGATAAACTAACATAAAACAAACAGATAAACTCCACTAGCTGGCATAAACGACTTTTCCGTCAGCAATTGTCATTTCCACTTTAATATTTCTAATATCATCTGGCTTGACTTTGAACAAGTTGTCAGATAGAATCGTTATATCTGCAAATTTTCCACTTTCAATTGTTCCTCTTTTATCTTCGTCAAAGGAAGCATAAGCAGCATTCACCGTATACGTTTTCAAGGCTTCTTCAACAGTGAGGCTTTCTTCGGCAAAGCTTTTTCTGGCTGCTGCAACCCAAATGCCTAAGATGGGGTTTATAGGTTCCACTGGGCAGTCTGAGCCCGAGGCAACGATTAAGCCTTCTTTCATAAGCGTTTTAAAGGGGTAAACCCAATGTGCTCTTTCTTTGCCTACGCGGTCAACCATCCAAAAATCGGAAACAATAAAATGAGGCTGTACAGAAGCTATTAAGCCTAAACACTTCATAAGCCCAATCAGTTTTGGATTAAGAACAGAGCAATGCTCAATTCTATGCCTATGATTTTCACGTGGATGCACTTTCAAAGCTTTTTCAAAGGCTTTTATAACAGCTTCCATGGCACGGTCGCCTATAGCGTGAACGGCTAACTGCAAGCCAGCCTTGTGCGCTTTTAAAACAAGCTTATCCAATTCTTTTTGCGTGTAAAGCATCATGCCGTTCGTTTCAGGCTTGTCAGAATAAGGCGTTTTTAAGGCTGCTGTGCGTCCCCCAAGCGAGCCGTCAGCTAAAATCTTGACAAAGCCTATCTTAACCATGTTATTTCCAAAACCTGTAAGCAATCCTAAATTGACCAGTTCATCCAGAAAATCCACTGGAATGCCAAGATAAACTCTCAAGGGCAGCTTTCCTTCGAAATGAAGCTTTTGAATAGCACGCATTTCATCTGCGGAGCCTAAAATCCAGTGGACGCATGTAAGCCCAGCCTCAACAGCTCTTTCACACGCTATAATGCACGTTTTTTCAAGCTCTTTTTGACTTGGTTTTGGGATGACTTTCCAAACTAGTTCCATGGCGTTTTCTCGTAGGATGCCATTTGGCTCGCCAGAAACTTCGTCCAAATCTACCTTTCCACCGTCAACTGCTGTTTCTTTTTTTATGCCAGCCAGTTGCAAGGCTTTACTGTTAGCGATACCTATGTGCCCGCAAACACGAATTAGAAAAACTGGTTTGTCTGCGACGGCAGCATCTGAATCCCAGCGAGTTGGATAACGTTTTTCGGCAAATTTCTCTTGATCCCATCTTCCACCTAGAATCCAGTTTTTCTCAGGATTTTTTTGGGTGTATTCGCGCAGTTTTCGCTGTAGTTCCTTTATAGACGTTACGTTTCTTAATTCTAGAGTTTGTAAAACTTGTCCGAAACCTGTCATGTGCACATGGCAGTCAACAAGGCCTGGAATAACTGTCTTGCCTTTTGCGTCGATGATTTTTATTTTGTTGCTCATGTATTTGCGGATTTCTTTGTTTGAGCCTACAGCGATTATTTTTCCGTTTTGGATGGCTATTGCTTCGGCTTGTGG
>CAYZEP010000117.1:0-1870 GCA_964477645.1 uncultured Candidatus Bathyarchaeia archaeon
CTTTATCAGGTTCCATGGTTCCTTCTCATTCAGGTACTGGTTTCCAATGCGGCTTATGCTCATCAGCGTATTTGCAGCGGACTGCAGTCTACAGTCTTCAATTTCTTTCGCAGTTGTTTCAACCTTGTCTTTGAGAGTTTTTAGAATTCGCTTGTCATCCTCATCTAATGCCTCTGGTTGTGGAATTTCACCGTTGAACTGCGTATTTATGAATGTTAATGTTCTGTGAACGAAGTTACCAAACGTGTCGTTCAAGTCTGAATTAACTTTTTCTATGAACAGCTCCCATGAAAAGTTCATATCCTTCGTTTCAGGTCTAGTCGCCATTAGGAAGTATCTCCAATAGTCTGCTGGGAAGAGTTCTAGGGCTTCGTCTATCCATATGCCGATTCTCAGGCTTTTGGAAGCCTTTTCACCTTTGAACTGGAGAAACTCGGTTGCCGACACGTTCCATGGCAAATTGTAGTCTTCACGGGAAGCCAACAGTAATGCTGGAAGGATTATTGTATGAAATGGAATGTTGTCTTTTCCAACAAAGTACAGGGTTTTAGCATCTTTGTTAAACCAGAACTCCTTCCATCTTTCAGATTCGCCTATATTTCTAAAATATTCGATTGCCGCCGAAACATAGCCCAAAACAGCTTCAACCCAAACGTAGATTGTTTTGCCTTCAGCGCCGGGGAATGGCGCTGGGATTCCCCATCCAACGTCTCTTGTAACAGCTCTAGGCTTTAATCCTTCTTTTATCCAGATTAAACTAAAGTTTCTAGCGTTAATCGGCAACTGCTTGTTATTACTAACGTAATTGTTGAGTTCTTCAGAGAATTTTGACAAATCAAAATACCAATGCTTAGTGTTTTTTATGATGGGTTTGTTTTTACAAATTACGCAGTAAGGCTCAATGAGGTACGTCGGTTCTAAAAGCTTACCACATGAGTCACATTGGTCTCCACGAGCAGGCGTGTATCCACAGTACGGACATTTTCCTTCGACAAACCTGTCCGGCAAGAAACGCTTGCATTTTTCGCAGTAAAGCATTTCTGTCTCTTGAGTGAAAATATATCCGTTGTTGTAGATTTTCATCAGATGACTTTGCACGAATTCTTTGTGAACTGGATTTTCTGTTCTTGTGTAGTTGTCGAATGAGAACTTCCATTTCTTGAACAATTCAACGACTTTTGCATGGTTTTTGTCGGTTAGTTGCTTGGGTGAAACGCCTACTCTTAGAGCCTCAACCTCTGTTGGTGTTCCATGCTCGTCTGAACCGCTGACCATGACTACGTCCTCACCTTTTAACCGGTAATATCTTGCTACAACATCTGTGGACAAAACTTGCACTAAGGTGCCCAGATGGGGCATATAGTTTACGTAGGGCCATGCAGACGCAACCAAAACTTTTCCGAGTTTCACGACACCTCCAACATTTCCAGTTTGAATAACCGTTTAAAATATAAATTCTCTTACTTAAATAAGATGGAAAAAGTGGGGAAAGGTTGTTGCTTTAGTCTGCTTTTTCTTCTTCTTTTCTCCACGTTACTTGTGGTCTACGTGCTGAGAGGAATATGGTTGCAGCTATTATTATTGTGCATACGATCAGCAATACCACTTGAACTGTGAAAAGTGTTGTTAACTTATCTACGTCTTGAACGCCCATATAAAGCGATGGAACAGCAACCTTAATGTAAGCCGTCGTGCTTGCGACTTCATAACCGTCTTTATCGTAAACAGTTATATCTGCATATGGGGATGTTGAAGGCAGTAGAGATCCATCATTAGGTATGCTAAACTGAACCTCCTTTTCAAATTTTCCTCCATCACTTGGCAGAGTTTTTTCAGTTGAAGATAAAATGATCGTGTCGTTGCCAATCCA
>CAYZEP010000118.1:0-1809 GCA_964477645.1 uncultured Candidatus Bathyarchaeia archaeon
TTATGGATAAAATAAACGAGGTAAACGTGAAATCTTTAGAGTTTCACCTTTACCGAGGGGATTTTGAAAAGTGGTTAGCTGAAGTTCTAGAGGACATGGAATTGGCAGATGAGATTAGGAAATTACAAAAAATCAGTCTAGCAGGCGACGCACTTCGCAATCAATTATACACGATGGTTTCAAAACACTATTACAATTTGATGGCCGGCTCAGTAAAAAGTCAGATTTGAAGCTCTTTTTTAAATGCAAAAACGGCTATGTTCGTAATGCAAACCAAGAAGTTCTTTTCGAAACTGCTGAGTGCAATTTGAGAAGTTACAGAAGCCTTTGCTTCCTTAATTAGGTCAGACATTGTTAAGTTGCCGGCTTCCAACGGGTAATATTTCATTTGGCTCATCCTAATTGGATCAAGCTTTGAAGCGTTAACAGCTTCACTTAATGTTTTATTCTCGATAAAGAATTTGTTAAGCAACTTGATGGTTTCGTTGTCTGTGTGTGAAAGTTCAACTAATCCTGTCCATCCAATATATGCTTTGGCGCCTTTTTTGATGAAAGCTTCTGCCATTTCTTTACAAGTCTCATTCAGGCTGTTGCAACCCATAGCAATGACGATGCTTTTAGGGAAGCCGCCCTCCAAATTTTCTATAAATTTCGGTGTGACGGCAAAGTAAAACTTCCCTGGCTTCCAAGAATAATTGCCCTTAGTCAACAAACCATTATCTCGTTCAGAAGCATATTTGTACATGCTGAATTCTTCAGAAGAAAAAAGGTCCACTATTGTTTCTCCTTCTCTTGTTGCAAAGTGAGCCCTTAAAACGATTATACCATAATTGTATCTGGCAAATCCCTTGTAGAAAGCTACGTTTACAGTATTGCCTTTGTGATATGATACATTGAATCCGGCATCATGTAAAATGTCGGATACAATACCTGTTTCGTTGAAATCGGAATTTGGAAACTCTCCTCCTAACTGGTCAACTATCGCTGCGTTAAATGAAAACTTGACTTCTGGATTTTGCAGAAAAATTTGAACGAGCAAAAATCCCAAAACGATAATAGTTACTAGAACAATCGAAACTATTGCCAATTTTTTATTGAAAAACAGTTTCTTTTCTTTGGAAAGTTGCTCTTTCTTTCGCTTCATTAATTAAACTCCGTAGAGCTACTGAACAGTATAGAAAGAAGAAGAGCTTATTGTCTATTTTCTTTTGCGCTTGGTTAGGCTTATTACTGCACCAAAAAAGGCGATTAGCATAACATAGGCTGCTATGGTTTGTGTTGGAGTTTGTTTGGTCAGTGATATTGAATAGCCGCCAACCGTGACGGTTGTCACAACTATGCGGGCGGTGTTTGATTGTGCAGTAGTTCCATTGGCGTCTGTGACTTTCAAATACACATAGTATATGCCGATTGCTGCCGGCGTGAATGTCCAACTGGTCGAGTTTGCACCAGCAACAGGGTTGCCATCTAGATACCACTGGTACCTGTAGGGCGTGGTTCCTCCACTAATTGTTGGGGTAAAGGTTACTGACTGGCCCACAAAAATTGTGGCTGAAAGGGGATTTATGGATACTGTGAGTTGAGGCGGAGCGGATGTGAAAAAGGCTTTCAATGTGTGATTTTGAGTCATTAAGACTGAGTATGGATTAGCTGAGCCTACGTTTACGCCGTCTAGTTCCCAGTGATCAAAGGTGTAGTTTGCATTTGGAATCGCTGTAACTTGAACTGTTGAGCCATTCGCGTAGGTGTACGTGCCAGGCACAGGATTAGTAGTGCCGCCAGCTGTTGTGGATATTGTTAAGGTATAGT
>CAYZEP010000119.1:0-1786 GCA_964477645.1 uncultured Candidatus Bathyarchaeia archaeon
CCTGGCGGAGCTACGCATATTCCCTTTGGATTTTCAAGTAGAAACCTACTCTTAGCCATCTCTTCCAAAGAAGGCATGCCCGCACCACTATCCGCAGAGATGAAGACTATCATTTCTTTGAGACCTTTGAGATATTCTGGTAGGTAGACTTCCTTTGGATAGGGTGGTATGTAGTAACTTTTGCCTTTGTATTTTAAGTCTCTGAGCATTCGGTCGATTGTGGAGTATGACGAGATTGCAGTGGAATCAAGAAGGCTGCTTGCGACGTATCTGGTGGGTTTGACAAAGAAGAAGAGGGCGCCCCAAAAAGTTAGACCTAAACCAATAAAGGCTAAGACTTGTGAGTTGTAAAGCATAGAGAAGATAAGCGACAAGGCTCCTGGAACTAGTAGCATAATGCCTATTTTGCCGGCGGGAATATGCTTTGCCTTTCTAAGTTCAGATCTCAGACTTTCGACTTCTGTTTGCAGTTGTCTAGTTGTTTCTATAAGATATTGTGTAGCCGTTAATTCAGCTGATTTATCCTCTGTTTCTTCTGTTCTTTGGGTTTTCTCAGGGCTCATATCTTTTCACAAACACATAATGCTCGCTATCTTTTAAGGTTTCCAGATGCTTAATACTCAAGTTTTCCATACTAGTACGGGTCTGTTTTTAACAGAGATGATATCCTTTTTTATAAATCCATATTCTTCTAGGTGGTTCAACATGTTAAGTAGATTGTCAAACTTAATGGGCTTCCCTACTTTTTGTTCAATAGTTGCGCTGATGTCTCTTGTTTCTATCTTTTTCTTTTCTTTGGCTAAGTCTGAAACCGTTTGAAACACTAACTTCTCTTTCGCAGAAGCGATGTTATTGAATATTTTTAGGTTACTAGTTTTTTTTCTCCGTTCGTTGGAGTATTGCGCTGTTTTTGTGACTGCTACGAAAGCTATTGCGAAGGTCAGTAGCAATTGTTGTGCGGGAACCCCAATGGAAATTAGAGACTGGGTTTTTAATGGTTCCCAATAAGACGCAATAGCTTGTCCAACAGTTAATAATTCATCTTCAAATAGCTGATAGTTTGTTGAGTTTTGTGTTAGAATTATCAGGCTTATTCTAACATACTTTTGTACCACCGTAATTCCGGTTTTAAACGTTGCTTTTTCATACCAATAAAGCGTGACTTGAGTGTAATTTTGTGGGCTCCTGAAGACCAGATAACGAGCTATTATGGAGACATCTTGCAATAATTGTATGTCTCTTGAATCTAGCGTGGTCACTAAGGGATATTGTCCTTGGGCAGTTTGCCACGTTATTAGGCATACTTCCCAGCTGTGAAGATTTGAAAGGCTGTTTGCAACGCCTACGTCTACATACACTAGGGAACGTGAATTATTAATTGGAAAGTAGGCATACATGAGTGAAGCATCCTGGTGAGCTATTGTTTCGTAGTTCGTGTCTCGGTAAAGAAATTTGAGCTGATAATCTGGGATTTGAGGAAAAACGTTTGTTGCATTTTGCCAACTTGAATTTGATGTAAGTTCAACAGGGCCTTGAGCAACGGCAAATGTGGGTGCGTGAATGCTGAGAGTTACTACGGAGCAACCTAACAATAGGAGGAAGACTTTCATCCAAAATTTCTGAGAAATCCTTGCGCGAAACTGGTTGAGAAATTTACCGCAGTTCAAGCAGAAATTTCCAAGGTTTTTCATGTTTGTTTTACATTCCGGACACAGCGGCGGTTCATTTGGTGTAGGAAGAATTTGTATCTTCAAAAATTTCTCCGCTACAAAGAGAGTAAGTAGCA
>CAYZEP010000120.1:0-1765 GCA_964477645.1 uncultured Candidatus Bathyarchaeia archaeon
AACTTCTGATTTTTCCGCCATTTTACATCACTCCTTTATTGTTGATTGTAGTGTGTAACGTCGCTGTGTCTCCTCATCCTTCAACAGCACAACGTTACTGTCCCACAATACGCAAACTTCCTTATAAATGCAATTAGAATAATAGTACATCCTTAGGATGTTGTCCAACAAGAGAAAAACGCATGGATTATTCTACTCTAATTATTCTATTGCAGTTTGCGTTAAGGCTTAAATCAGGCTTTTCTGGCGAAAATAAGCTCAAAATAGGCCCAGAATAAGCCTAAATTCTTGTGCGGGGGGTGGGACCTCCACACGCGTTTACAGGTAAAATTTCACAGAACTTTACCGAATGAAAAGCGCCTCCTAGTGGACGGAAACCTTTAAGTGTGTTGCGGGCTTGGTGATTAGTGATAATTGAAAATTTACATTTTCAATTTCAGCTTAAAGCTAACAGAGGTGATTCTACACGTTCCAAAAAAGAATGTTTGAAATTAAATGCACTGACTGCGGCAAAACTGCCGTGGTGCCTTTCAAGCCTACGATAGGCAAGCCAGTTTACTGTAGCACGTGCTTCTCGAAACGCATGCATAAGCAGCGAGAAAGTGTCGGTACGAACTTCAGTTTTGACCCAAAACAAGCATGGGCACGACGAGGAGATAGCTGGCAAGGAAGAAAGGAGGAAGAGCCCGCTAACGTTTTCCAAGAGTCCGAGCGCGTTTGACTTCCTAGCTATATTGGTGAGCCAGCTGTGAGTAGACGAAGACTATTTGACAGGGTCGAATGCGCAAATTGAATATTCAAAGGAGGCACATACTGTTGGAGACAGTGCCCCTATAACATATGGAAGAGAGAGAAGTTTTGAATAGTGAAAGCAAGATTGATGAAGCGATGCGTCCAGTTCTTTGGGAAAGAAGCGCGCAGCAATGAATCACTGAATTTGCATCTATGATTTCAACTCCAACCCAAACAACAGATCACAAACTATGATGAGTTTTAACATGCGTTCGCTTACCGTGAACATTTCCCAAAATAACGAGCCTACCGCTTTCTTTTTTCTGTCTAGAGATCAATCTAACGAGCGGGTGGTTGATTTTTGTGCGCGTTTAAGATTTGAAATAGAAAAAAGAGAAGTTTGTGGGAGAACTCTCTATCTTCATAATTTTTAGTTAAAAATGTCATTAAAACTGATAAATACCTACTTCTTTATTGGCGACGATAGGAGGGGAGCTGAAATAGGCTGTGGAGTATTCGGAGCAATAAGCTTCGAAAAACAACCCGTATTCCCGTACATTTACTGGGGTTTAAGAGCTCAAAATCACAGAGGTCACCAATCTCACGGTTTCCTGACATATAATAATGGGAAGTTTTACGTTCACAGGAGCCTAGATCTCGTGCCAAAGATAAAAACAAGCGCAATTCAAGAATGGTTTGGGCGGTTGCCAGGGCATGTTGGCATAGGAAACGTTAGGTACACCACTTCGGGAAAGTGTGACGAAAAATCATTGATAAAGGGGACACAACCTGTTACAGCTTCAAAAAACGGGTTTAAACTTGCTATTTCCTTTAATGGCAACGTTGTCAACACATTTCAGCTTAAAAAGGAGATAAACAACAAATTCCCGGGCTTTTCCTATGAATGTGATGCAGACTTAATCTGCCACAAACTCCTAATCAAACTGATAAAGTGCAAAGACCTAATATCTGCTGTCGAAACATGCATGCAAGAAATCGAAGGAGCCTTCTCGGTTGCTGGAATAACAAAAGA
>CAYZEP010000121.1:0-1622 GCA_964477645.1 uncultured Candidatus Bathyarchaeia archaeon
CAAAAACATAAGCGCCAAACACGAGGGCGGAATTCCCGAAATCGACAAAAACCGCGAACATCCATCCGACATCCTAGACTACTTTATTCCAAAAAAAGACATAATTGAGAAAGGATTAATGCCAAAGCTTCTAATCAATTATCTTGACAAACATGACGCTCTAAACAGAACAGCAAAAACCCTCACCGAGAGAGGAGTAACGCTTATTGCGGCTCAAAACCTTCACAAGAAATAATTCGCGTACATGCGCCCGCAGCTCTTTAACACTAAACTTCAAATCTAAAGCTTTTTAAATCAAAACTACAATGTCATTTGGATGGTGATTCGAATGGTTGAAGCTTTTGTTCTTGTCCGTGTTGGTTCGGGTGAAGCGTTGAATTTTACGAAGACAGTTAAAGAGGAGATCAGTAGAATCAAAGGTGTCAAAGACATATATGGCGTCTTTGGCCGCCATGATTTCGTTGTTAGAGTTGAGACAAAAACGCTTGAAGATTTAGGCAATCTTGTTACGGACAAAATAAGAGGCATCAATGGAGTATTAACCACAGAGACATTGGTTATAGGTTTCTAAATACGACAACGAAATAAAATAGGATAGCTCAACTTAAAACCGAGCATATTTTTTTTCTCACTACTATTATACATAGAATAGAAATAAAAGGGGAGATAGTGCATTACCAGTACTGTTTAGGTTTCCGCATAACCAGAAAAATTGTCGTAGCTACAAAGAAAATAGTTGTTATAGCCAAAGCAATCGCTGCCTGTCTTGCACTATTAAGTTCGTTTACGCTTCCTTGAAGGGAAGTGTAGTTTTGCTGATATTCCCAGTAAGTCCTGTTTAACTCAGCTAAGTCTTCTTGGGATAGGTTCATTTGGAAGCTTTCCCAGAAAGTTTGGTTAAGCTGCTCATAACTTTTAAGCTGTTCTTCAATGCCTTTAAGATAAACGTTTTCAACATGAGTCATAGCAAAGCCAATTGTAAGGTTTTCATAGGGTATTATTAAAATGCCAGATCCCACAGGGTACGTAACATTGTACGTTAACACGATTTCTCCATAGGTTACATCCCAAACTTGCTCTGGTACTTTAAAAGTGGAGTTGTATTCTTTCGGAGTATCGTCTAGTGAAAAGTTATCATCAGTTATGTTTGCCATCAGAACTTTGTCTGTGCCGTTTAGGAAGCCGAATATGCTTAGGTTGAAGTATTCTATGTAAACATTGGCTTGTCTCTCTAGGCTTAATATAACGGTGATATTTTCAGTCGGTTGTGCTTCGGCTGTTGCGTTTACTTGAATTTTCATTCCTGGAACCTCAGAGTCAAAGAACGTTTCCATATTTTCTGCAGGTGCTTGTGCTTTTGTGATGCAGATCGATGCAAGTGAAAGAGTAAAAACGATCAACATTAAGCTTAGTTTTTCTATTTTCTTCAATATTCCACCTTCAAACATAAAATCCATTGAGTGAGTTTTATGGGAGCTTATTTAATGGTTTTCTATTCTTCTTTTGTTATTTAGCGGTTGTCTAGAAGAGTTTTTTAAATTTTAATGCTTAAGAAAAGGCTATTTGATTGAGCGAATGAAGCGTTGATATATGTATAGGAAGTAAATAAGGGCAAAAGCCGT
>CAYZEP010000122.1:0-1595 GCA_964477645.1 uncultured Candidatus Bathyarchaeia archaeon
CATGCGTTTTGTTCCATCAACATCTGATCTGTCAGAGGTTGTTGCCACAATTACTAAATCAGCACTTACAATAGCATTTATAGAGGAGTATTGCAGTCCTGGACTTGTATCAAAAAGTAAATAATCAAAGCCTTTATCGTTTATGAGTGAAGTTCTAAGAGCTAACAATCTTCCTAAAGCCCGCATTTCCCATTTCCTATCCTTTGCAGACATATCCCTGATCGCTTCTGTTGATGGGTTGGCTAACCCTGCAAAAAATTTCCCATTATTTTGGTATCGGTCGCTTAAATCTACCAAGACCTTATCAATTTCACATGCACCGTTCAAATAATCATTAAGCCAGCACTCTGCCTTTCCAATTTTGAGAATTGTAGAAAGGCTTGGAGCGCGGAAGTCAAGGTCTAGTAAGCAGACCTTTTTGCCATGCTTCGCAAAGGTTGCAGCTAAGTTAACCGAAAGAAGAGTTTTTCCCGTTCCTCCTTTGTACGAATGCACAGCGATTATCTTGCCCAAACTCATCACCTTTGATTTTCTCTATCTACATAAAAGTAGGCTTTTCTTCCCTGCCTTTCCTTTTTCAAATATCCCATAATCACCAGCTGGTTTAGATATGCACTTTCCACAGCTCTTGCTCTATGGGTTTGTTGGGCAATTTCCTCTGCTGTGGCTCGGCCAAGTCTGCACAATGTCATGGCCGTCTTTCTAAGGTGATCGGGCATAGAAAGTAATGTCATGACATCTAATGGTGTTTCCGGGAGGGGTTGAATGTCCTTTCTTCCGTGTTTCTGCAACTCAATCATGACTTCCATTTTCTCATTTAGCCTCTCAAGGTTTTCTCTGATTTTCTCCAGTATTTGCAGAGGTTTTTTCCCTAGAACTTCTTGTTTAGCCACTTTGGTTCCCCATAGTGTTTTACACGTGTACAATATGGTAAAGAAAACAGCATTTATTAAGTCTTACGAAACTGACATAATGATTCATAAAATAAACGCTAGCTACTTACGGCTAACACCAGTCTTAACCCAGAAAACACTGAGAAACGTTATGGCTAATGGCGTGAAGATGAATAATGCAGTTGTGTATCCTGCAGCAAAGTCGGGTCATTTGTTTAAACATTTTTTGATTATTAGAGCTGGAAGGATTTTGTAGGGTAAAAGATGGGTTTCGATTTCAAAAATGTTGCAAGGCGTGAAAGGTTAGTTTGTCTAAAAGTTGGGGAGGATTAGTATGGTACGGGTGTTCTGTTTCTCGCTTCTTCCACTATTGGTAAAACCTGTTTTAGTTCTCTGAAGTATTTGAGAACTGTTATGCCTCTTTGGGTTATTGCGTATACGACTCTTCGTTTGCCAACTGTTCGCTCTTCAACGAGATTCTGTTTTATCAGGAAGTCTAGGTATTCCTTTAAAACGCTGCAGTTAACGTTAGCCTTATACATTATGTGAGTAAGCTTTAATGGACCACGGTGTGCTAACACTTTTAGTATGTCTATATACATTTCTAGTTTGGAACGTCTCATTATCCAAACCTCTTGGGCATATTTTCAACCTTTTTTATATAAAGCTTTTATGGATTCAAACTACGTCTTTTTCCTATTT
>CAYZEP010000123.1:0-1562 GCA_964477645.1 uncultured Candidatus Bathyarchaeia archaeon
GTATTGCCAACTGTACCAAGTCCGAAAGTGGTTTTGGCTTCTCCTTCTCTTCGCTACTCATTTATTCTCCTCTTTCACTAAGCGTTATTTAGCCGAGTGTGGAAAAGGTTTTCGGATGATGAAAGGCATGACCTCTGTCCTAGTAGTTGTGTGTAGTAGATGCGGCGGGTTTTTATTAGCCAGGGCTGAACAGAAAACGAGGACATGTCCATACTGCGGCTTCAAAGTTGACCTAGACAAAGCTAGAAAAGTCGCTTCAGCAGAAACTGCCCAAGAAGCATCAACAATCTTGCGTAAGTTAAAAGGTGAAGCTGCCCTAAAGCGAAAACATTCTAGCCGCCTATAAATAACTTAAGATAGGCCATTAACCCTATTCCAAATACAATGGTCAGAAACTGAATCAGCGACTCGTCCGCATGAGATTTTTTATGAAGTTCGGGCATAAGGTCTGTTGCTGCGATGTAAATGAAGCCGCCGGCGGCGAATGGAATCAGAAACTCCCTTATGTTCTGGAGGTAAGCCAAAAAGTAGGTTGTTATCGCACCTAAAATTGCGGTTAGAGCGGAAATGAAATTAAAGGTTAATGCTTTCTTTCTGCTGAGCCCTCCATAAACTAGAACGCCGAAATCTCCTATTTCTTGCGGTATTTCGTGAAAAATCACCGCCAGAGTTGTGGCAAACCCTAATTGATAATTGCCACTTGCGAATGAAATAGCATAAGTGGCTGCGATTATCATTCCGTCAATGAAATTATGAACTCCATCTCCAACCAAATTGAGATACACAAAGGTGTGGACTGGGCATTCTTCTTCATGGCAATGTCGCCAATAAAGAAACTTTTCCAAAACGAAAAAGGAAACAATGCCTATTATAACATAATAAAAAGTTGTCGTTTCATTCATCTCATAGGCTTCTGGCAGCAAATGAATAAATGCTCCACCCAGAAGGGTGCCTGAAGAAAAACCCACTAAAACCATTAAAATGCGTTTTAGCCAACCTTCCTTCAAGCCTATAAAAACAATCCCCGTTAACGATATCAGGCTGACTGTTGTTACTGAAACCAAAATAGCAACTAGTTCATGCATACTCTCTGTGTTCACAATCTTCTTTTTTATTAGAATATCGGTTGCATCATCTTATTTGTCTAAGCATTTGACATGTCTTGCATATTTTTTCTGTTGTCGGTTCCCCGCATTCGCTACATTCAAGCAGTCCTTCTTTCTTAGATATCTCCTCTAACGCTGGTCGAATTTTCTCTATTGATTTAAAAATTGTGAATTTTATTCCCGCGTGTTTCTCCTCAATTCTGTTAAGCATCGCGCGGACATCGTTTCTCAAGGCTTCAGATGCGTATGGGCACGGCGTGCTTTGAAACTTTATTTTTCTGATATAAGCGTACAGAGCGGTTTCTTTTTCTGGAATTTCGCAGAAGGGCTTTATTCTCTGCACAAGTTTCGGATGGACTTCATCTGTAACTGGCTTTTCTCTGGCTATACGCAAGGCGTCGCCGTGAAAAATGTTCAATAGAATTGTTTGTGTTTCGTCATCAAGCGTGTGAGCTG
>CAYZEP010000124.1:0-1515 GCA_964477645.1 uncultured Candidatus Bathyarchaeia archaeon
CTGCTTGTTCTATTTCTTCTTTGAATTTGGTAGTGTTCATGAAAAAGGTTTGTATTGGCTTGGCGTTTACTATTAGCCACCAGTTTTTGCGTTTTATCGACTCTTCTGGTTTTTCCCACTCATTAATCATCTCAATTTCAATGCTGGGCGCGACTTCTTTTATTAACGATTCTATCTTCTTCGCAAATGGATAACCAAACTGGCAAGTTGGACCGTAAAAAACTACTGCTTTGTTTCTGTCCTCAGCTAAGGGTTCATACGTTCCTATTGGCTTGGTTGGTTCGTAATTGCCCTCTAAGGGAAAATAGAAAAGGTTACCTTCTGCTGTCGGAATAAAACCGTTTTTCTTATAAAACTCTGGCATTGGTAGAAATTCGCCTGTGTTAAAAGCTTTTGCCAAAATGAATTTGCATGGTTTATTGCCGAGACATGTTTTTCTTTGTTTCGCATCTTGCATTACGTTCTGCAAAAGTTTTGTGCCTATTCCAAGCTTCTGAGCCTCGGGTGTGGGATTGTAGATGCAGTAAATCACAAGAACGTTTTCATGTTTGTAGGCTTTGATCATATCTGCCTCTTCTGGATAAAATAGTATCTGTGCAACTGGCTTATCATTCAGGTATGCAATCTTTGCGAACGGCCCGTATTTTTCAAGCATTTCACGTAGCCATTTCTCTTTCAGTTTGATTCCTTGTTGATGAATTGGGTCACTGAGTCTTTGGGAAGAACAGACATAAATGAGGTCGTCTATATTTGAATCTTTAAGGTTTTCAATCTTTATTTTTTCCGACACTAAAACCTGCCTCTAATAGTTCATTCTAGCCAAATCCTTTTATGATTTCGTCAACCGTCATTATTTTTGCGTTGTAAACATATTCCAGATATTTTAGTCCCTGTTCATGGTCCTCTTGTGTGAAGGCTTCAACGCCATCTTTTGCTATTACTATTTTGTATCCTCTGAAGAAGGCGTCCGCTGCCGTGTGCCTAACGCATATATTCGTGTGTAATCCGCATAGAATGATGGTTTTTACGCCTTCGCCACAGGATAGACTTCTCAACAGCGGGTCTAAGCCTGTTTCGTAGAAGCTGCTGTAAGTTCTCTTTTCTACGATGTAATCTTTTTCAGCGGGTTTGAGTTCCGGGATTACTTCTGCTCCTTTTGTGCCTTTAATGGCGTGTTTTCCCCATTTTTCAACGACTTCGACATCTGCAGGATAGTGAGCATCATTGCTGTAGACGACAGCTATGTTGTGTTTGCGTGCGGCTTCAATTAGCTTTTTTATGTTTGGAATTATGTGTTTAGCTCTTTCGCATTTCAAATCTCCCGTAACAAAGTCGTTGAGCATGTCAATTATTATTACAGCTTTATTCTCCAAGTTGATCTCTTCCTTTTGTAACTCTAAATTTCCAATGTGATTTCCATCTTAGTAAGGTTTTTGCATCCGGTTTTAGTAACTTCCACGATGTCTTCTATTCTGACGCCGCCTACTTTTGGATCGTAAAGTCCCGGCTCAACAG